>NZ_JBNGPA010000004.1:0-304139 GCF_050589845.1 Carboxylicivirga agarovorans
TATTCCCCATCTAATTCGATAGCTAGCTTTAATTGAGGACAATAAAAATCCAGAATGTATTGCCCAATAGAATGTTGTCGCCTAAACTTCAGATCCCATATTCTTTTTCCTTTAAGGTAATTCCAAAGTTCACATTCCGCTGGAGTTGCTCTGTTTCATTAGTTTTCTCCTATAAATCATTTCTGGCCGGTTACTTTTCATATCTTTCTTATATTGTTGAAAACTAATTTATAAAAAAGACTTAAAACCACCTCCCCTCTCCTTCGTCGAGGTACTCCTCCTTGCCAGGAGGAGAGCTGATTTACAGCTTGCAAAACACTATATATGTGAATGTTTGAATCTTTTCGAACACTCGTGGGCGTTGCCCCTTGTTGTGATGTTTTAGGCCTTCAGCCTAAGAAATATCTTATTTACAAACTGGATCCATTATGCATTTAGAAAAGCTGGTAACTTCCTTAATAGCCTCTTTAGTTTATTTCTAATTCGCCAGAAAATTAAACATTTCCAGATTAGACCCAGCTTTTGTATATGATCCATTGTAAGCCCTTGAAAAAGGCTCTCCACACAACTCTTGTTTATCAGAATATTAATATTTAACCCTCATTACGGCAGCCATCACAAAAGTCCCTTCTTGTGGTCTGTCAGGGCTCTGCTTCGGGATCAACCTCGCTGGCAGCGAGGTTGATCCGAAGGTGTTCCGAAGAAATACCGAAGCGGCCCCGAAGGATTACCGAAGAAACATTAAGGCGCAACAGAAATAGTACTAAACCGTTACCGAAGCCATTTTTCGGGGCAAAATTGTCAATACACTCACCTTATCCACTCACTGAGATGAATTATTGTTAATAAGACATCAGCGTTTGGGGAGCATGATCTTACCTCCTTGCTTTCTGATAAATTTTGTAAAATGAACAATGGGTATGAACAGGTTGCTACCTTTTACCGGCATGAATTTCAGTGATTACGATATGTTGTGCGTTGGCATCTACATCAAAACGCCCCAAAACACTACCACCCCTCCCAGTAAATAACCACAATGCACCTGGGCAGGTGTATGAGCATTAAGATACAGGCGCGAGCTTCCCAGTGCTCCCGAGATAAGTAAGATAAATGTAAAAATCATCCAGGCATCAATTCCGAAACGAATGGAAACAGCAAGAATGGCGCCTGTTAAACCACCTATTCCAATCATGTGCATACTTATTTTCCAAAAGAATGTAATACCCAATGCAATGGCAATAACGAGGATGGTGGCCAACATAAACCCTTTAACAAAAGAGGGAACCACAGGAATACGGTTTAACAGGAAAAAGCCCAGTAAATAGAAGAAACCGGTACATACCGTCGGAATGATCCTTTCGCGCCGTTCTTTCATGTATACACTTTTAATAACCCCCAATAACATAAAGAGTGGCATAAGCGTTAATGGCAACACACAAGTACTGAGAAAGACGATAAGGTAAACGACCCGTTGGTGATCTATAGGCAGATAAGTTAAATGTCCTCCAATATTAAATATTAAAAACAAGCCCAACGTAGGGATAAGCATTGGATGGAAAAGGGTTGATAATACTTTGGAAACTATCTGCATACGATTCAATAAAAAGCCGGCTTACTAACCGGCTGTTATTTAAAGTTCTTTTCTTAACCTGGCTACAGGAATATTTAACTGCTCCCGGTATTTCGCTACTGTACGTCGGGCAATATTGTATGACTTCTCCTTTAAGATAGCAGCCAGTTTATCATCGGTTAACGGCTTACGCTTATCTTCGTTGGAAATACATTCTTCCAATATCTTTTTGATCTCACGCGTACTTACTTCCTCTCCCGATTCGGTTTGCATACCCTCGGAGAAGAAATATTTCAATGGAAAAATACCAAAGTGCGTTTGAATATATTTACTGTTTGAAACCCTTGAAATTGTTGAAATATCCAAATTCGTTCGTTCAGCAATATCTTTCAGGATCATTGGTCTCATCTTGGTTTCATCACCCTCGATAAAATAATCGTGCTGATAATCCAGAATAGAATTCATAACAGTCATCAGCGTATTTTGCCGTTGTTTGATCGCATCGATGAACCATTTGGCCGAATCGAGCTTTTGTTTCACAAACATCACTGCATCTTTCTTATCCTGAGTCTGATTCTTTTTATTGGCACTATAATCCTCCAGCATATCAGAATATGTGTTACTGATACGAAGTTCGGGCACATTACGGTTATTCAGGCTTAGCTGAAACTGCTCATCTTCTATTTCAAGAATAAAATCTGGTATAATATGCTGAACCGTCTTGCTCATAGGATTACTGTATGAGCTACCTGGTTTCGGGTTTAATTTTAAGATTTCGCCCAGTGCATCCTTCAACTCATCTTCATCGATATGCAGGCGTTTGCTTATTTTATCGTAATGCTTGCGCGTGAACTCTTCAAAATGATGTTTTAATACCTGAAAGGCATTTTCAATATCGGGGAAAGATCTGTCTTTACGTTGAATTTGCAATAGTAAACATTCCTGAAGATCACGTGCGGCAACACCTGCCGGATCAAAATCCTGCACTATCTCAAGTACATCGAGTGCTTCACGCTCATCCACTTCAATGTTTTGTGCGAAAGCCAGGTCATCGATAATCTCATCCACCTCCCGACGCAGATATCCATCTTCATCAACATTACCAATGATGTACTCGGCAATATTACGCTGTCTGTCGGTGAGTATGCGCAAGCCAAGCTGACCGATTAAATGTTCATGAAAAGTAGCTCCTGTTGAAAACGGTATGTCTTCATGTTTATCGTCTTTGGAGAAGTTACGTGCCTGTAACTTATATGCTGGGATATCTTCGTTATTGATATATTCATCAATAGATAATTCATCACGTTCTACTTCTGATTCAGGAGTATCCGGCTCATCCTTGTCCGGGTCCGGTTGTTCACGTTCGAGCTCTAAGATCGGATTCTCTTCCAACTCTTTTTTAATACGCTGCTCCAACTGTGCTGTTGGTATCTCCAGCAGCTTGATCACCTGTATTTGAAGAGGTGATAACTTTTGTAGTAGCTTTTGTTGTAAACTCTGTTTTAACATCCCTATCGCTTCAATCTTATCGTTCCTGTATCGACTTCACGTTATGAAACTATCGTGCGTCTCGAACAAAATTAAGATTTATTAATCAAAACAGTAAGAAGCAGCGTTATTTTTGATGAATAATATGGATTAATAAAAAAAATGCCGGCTTTCAATGAAAACCGGCATCTATATTTACAATTTATTCTTTTTTTAAAATTCAGCTGTCTTTGGTGCACGAGGGAAAGGAATTACGTCACGGATGTTACCCATCCCGGTTACAAACAACATCAATCGCTCGAAACCTAAGCCAAAACCACTGTGAACCACCGACCCGAAACGGCGCGTATCAAGGTACCACCACATTTCTTCAGCAGGCACATCCATTTCTTTCATGCGGGTAACCAGTTTATCGTAATCTTCTTCACGTTGTGAACCACCAATGATCTCACCAATCTGAGGGAATAGTACATCCATGGCACGAACTGTTTTTCCATCATCGTTTTGCTTCATATAGAAAGCTTTGATGTCTTTTGGATAGTCAGTCAGGATAACCGGTTTCTTATAATGCTTCTCAACCAGGTAACGCTCATGCTCTGATTGAAGATCACTACCAAAACCATCTATCGGATATTTGAATTTACCCTTTTTATTTGGTTTAGAGTTTTTCAATACTTCAATCGCATCTGTATATGGCAAACGGATAAAATCATTAGCCAGTACAAACTGAAGCTTTTCGATCAACTCCATTGAACGCTCGTCAGCTTTCTTATTTTTTTCTTCGTCCTGAAGACGCTTACTTAAGAACTTCAGATCATCCATGCAGTTATCAAGAGCATATTTGATCAGGTATTTCAAAAACTCCTCTGCTAAATCCATGTTGTCATCAAGATCATAGAAAGCCATCTCAGGTTCAATCATCCAGAATTCAGCCAGGTGGCGCGATGTATTAGAGTTTTCGGCTCTGAATGTTGGTCCGAACGTGTAAATTTCACCCATCGCCAGGGCAGCCAACTCACCTTCCAACTGTCCTGAAACAGTCAGGTTCGTTGCTTTGCCGAAGAAATCCTGTGTATAATCGATTTCTCCTTCTTCTGTGCGCGGCATATTATCATAGTCTAAGGTGGTCACCTTAAACATTTCACCTGCTCCTTCAGCATCAGAAGCCGTAATAATTGGCGTATGAATATTGATAAAACCTTTCTTGGTGTAGAATTCATGTACAGCAAAGATCATGGCGTGACGAATACGTGCGATAGCTCCAAAGGTATTGGTACGATAACGCAAGTGAGCATTTTCACGTAAGAACTCAAGCGTGTGCTTTTTAGGCTGAATAGGATACTTTTCAGGATCACAGTCTCCCATCACTTCAATTTCCTTGGCATGAATCTCAACGCTCTGTCCGCTACCTGCTGACTCTGTTATTTCACCATTGATAGATACCGCTGCCCCGGTAGTGATGCGCTTCAGTAATTCCTCATCAAAGTTAGGCACATCAACTACTATCTGTATATTATGAATGCATGACCCGTCATTTAAAGCAATAAAATTAACTTGTTTATTACCTCGTTTGGTTCTTACCCAACCTTTCACATTAGCCTGAGCACCATATTCGGTACTTTTCAACAGCTCTACAATTTTTGTTCGACGAATCTGTTCCATTTTTATTTCTATTTAATTTCAGGATTGCAAAATTAATGATTTGTTTTTATTGACAACTAACTCATTGATTAAATGCAAGTGAATTACTTATTTTTCTATCAATTTTATACAAAAAAAGGTGACTCGTAGCGAATCACCTTTTAATTTCTGAATAACTCAGTTTATTTTTTTGTGAATCGCTCCATTTTATTGTCATAATTAATATAGTAACGGCCTTTTTCAATTCCCGCTACATTAACTTCTGAACCATATCCTTTAAAGACAATTCCACCGTACTCATCATATATTTCATATAGAGTAGAAGAAGTGAAAGTAATCTTATCAACCACCTTATTTGGTCCGTATGATACTTCTTCTTTTGTAGAAATGCTCTTAACCTCATCAGAGTAACGTGGCTTATTGCGATAATCAATCTGCTTAACACGGAATTTGTTCTCCCCGCTATGTAACCTTACAGTAACTTCGTAAGAATTGGATTGAACAGTACCTTTCCCTTCAACTTCACCGACTTTCACCCACTTATTCCAGCGGTATTGCTCAACGATAAATGGTAATGCCCCTGATTCTTTGGAGGTTTCCCAACTAAGCTTATCATTAGTAACATTGATATTACCAACTACGAAAGTAGCTCTGGGATTCAATACTTCAGGATTCAGTACTTTTGGCTCACACCCGTCTTTGTATTTAATTTCAACGATCAGTGCCTCACCAATAATAAACTGGTAAACACCTAAATCAATTTCAAAAGCACTGGAGTTAATTTCATCAGTGGTCGTTTGTCCGTTTACTGTCACCTCGTAAACGCAAAAACCCACTCCAGAAGCGGCAAAAGGATTCTTTACATACAGGTTTTCACCCTGAAATGTACCTCTAAGCTCAATCTCACCTGCTTGAGCACTTGTTATGGTTAAAACCGCGGCAAAGAATAAAAGAAATATCCGTTTCATTTAGGCTAGACTCAGTTAGTTAATTTTTGAGAAACGCAATTTATAAAATTAGACCCACATAGCAAAAAAATCATTCCGAACAGCCAAAAAAATCCATGACTGGCTGTATTTCTTTGATTAAAAATCATTTCTATGCAGGATCGACCCAATCTCCATGCTCTTTAATTAGCTTAATTAACTCTTCAACTGCTTCTTCACGTGGCAGATTTCGTTTGATCAAATCGCGTTTTTTAAATAAGCTAACGGTTGAGGGCCCAGAACCTATATATCCGTAGTCGGCGTCGGCCATTTCACCTACTCCATTCACCACGCAACCCATAACTGCAACTTTAAGTCCCTTCAAATGAGAGGTTCTGGCTTTAACCTGTTTTGTTGTTTCCTGTAGGTCAAATAAAGTACGGCCACATCCCGGACAAGAAATAAACTCCGTTTTAGTAAAACGAACCCTTGATGACTGTAAAATCTCAAAAGCCGTAGTGATAACATCAGCATTCGATAAACGGCCTTCGTTTTCCAGGTAAAGTCCGTCTGCAAAACCATCAAGAAACAATATCCCGGCATCTGCAGCTGCTTTAATCTGAAAATCCTCGGCTTTATCTTCATTGTATGAATTATGCAGAACCACCGGATGTGTTAGACCGCTTTCATTCATCTTAAAAAAGAAAGCCCGTTGCTCTACGGGTGCATTAATATGCTGTGACCGGAGAAGAATAACAACATTCTTCTCACACTTAAGCTTACTAATAACATCGGCAGAAAGCTCTTCATAAGACACTGATAGAAAACAGGTTGATGGTAGTTCCTCTGTCTCCGTAAATTCAGTGGCATTCAAAACAGGGTAAGTTTTACCTGATGTATTGCCGGTCTTCCAGCCGGCAAATGGTATGATGTAGTTTTGATAATGATTCTTAACATCTTCAGGCAATTCGATAAATGAGTAATCTGCTTTAAGCTTTTCCCCTTTTACAAAACGATCTGAAGCATCGGCAATAACCACTGCGGTATTATCGCCACCAATATTTAAGACAGGGTGCGATTTTCTCCTGTTGTATTCAAATGGTGTGAAACCATCGGTTTGTGCACTCTCTATCTTTTTATGCCCTTTACGCGCTTTTATATAGTTAACCAATTTACTTGCTACAGGCACTTCCTTTTCCGGATCTTCAGTCAAAGAAACACGAATAGTATCCCCTAAACCATCTACTAACAATGCACCGGTTCCCACCGCAGATTTTATCCGTCCTTCATCTTCACTACCCGCTTCGGTAACTCCCAAATGCAGTGGATAATTCATCCCTTCCTTTTTCATGGCAACAACAAGCAATCGCACCGTATGCACCATAATACGCGTATTACTTGCTTTAATACTCAGGACTATATCTTTAAAATCCAGCTCTTCACACATTCGAAGATATTCCATACAGGCTTCCACCATGCCCTTGGGTGTATCACCATAACGGCTCATGATACGATCAGACAATGAACCATGGTTGGTACCTACTCGAATAGCTGTTCCATATTGTTTACAAACATTCAGAAAGGAACTCAGTTTCTCTTTCGCCAACCTAAGTTCTTCGTCATACTGCTCCCCGGTATAGTCGAGCATAAACTTTTTTGCTCCACCGGAAAAGTTACCAGGATTAATGCGAACCTTTTCAACATTTGAAGCTGCAACCTTAGCCGCATTGGGGTTAAAATGAATATCAGCCACCAATGGTGCATCATAACCTTTTTCACGAATGATCTTTTTAACATTTTCCAGGTTATGTGCTTCACTTCGCCCTTGTGTTGTAATGCGTACAATATCCGCTCCTTCGTCCAGTATACTCATCACCTGTGCTGCTGTCGCTTCAGCATCCATAGAATTGGTGGTGGTCATGGATTGAATTTGAACAGGACTATCACCCCCAATAGCGGTAGAACCAACACTCACTTTTCGAGTAGGATTCCGATGATAGTTGAATAAATCTTCGCAGTATAATGGATCTTTTGACATTGCTCTTTTTCTAAGTTCAAGGAATAAATGCAAAAATAGATATTAATGTTCATTTTAAGCTACATGCTTTTACTATTGATAACAGCTTTTTTGCCTTTACTTTTATTTGGCCGAGTTAATTGATACTTTTGATTTCTAAATCTGTTCTGTTATGTCAATTGTAGTAAAAGATGTTGTCAAAGAATTTGGACGACAAAAAGCCTTAAAAGGTGTTTCTTTCTCCATCTCATCGGGCGAGATAGTTGGTTTTTTAGGACCTAATGGGGCCGGCAAATCAACCATGATGAAGATTATCTCGGGTCTTTTGCCTCAATCGGATGGTGAAGTGGAAGTTTGTGGCATTAACAATGGTGACTATACGGATGTTTTCAGACGAAAAATAGGTTATTTACCCGAGCACAATCCTCTTTATCTGGATATGTATGTTAAGGAATACCTGTTGATGGTGGCTGAGCTTTATAAACTACCCCATAAAAAGCAACGGGTAGCTGAAATGGTAGAGTTAACAGGCCTTACTCTTGAACAGAATAAGAAGATCGGCACACTATCAAAAGGGTATCGACAGCGTGTTGGTCTGGCTCAGGCACTGATTCACGATCCGGAAGTATTAATATTGGATGAACCAACCACAGGTCTTGATCCCAACCAGATACTGGAAATAAGAAACCTCATTAAAACAGTTGGTAAAGAGAAAACCGTGATGCTAAGTACGCACATTATGCAGGAAGTAGAAGCTATCTGCGAACGTGTTATTATTTTAAATCGTGGCGAAGTTCTGGTTGATCATCCTTCGACAGATTTATCAGCATTACAAAAAAGCGGCAGTTCAACTGTTTTTGTGGAATTTGATAAAGAACCGGATATCACTTCAATGAAAAACATCAGTGGCGTCCTCAATGTTGAGGAGCTTACAAGCACTGAATTTAATATTGATGCAGATGAAGATGTACGTAAATCCATTTTCAATTACGCAGTTGACAATGGTTTCAGCATATTGACCATGACCCGCAAAGAACAGAATCTGGAAAGCGTTTTCCACGGTTTAACCCAATAAGCTGAACCAATGCGCGTAAAAACATGCTCCCTAATTTTTGATCAGGGAGCCAACTGCCTTATGGTCCAGTTATCATTTTCAAGCTTGTATTGAAATCGATCGTGCATTCTATTGGCCCTTCCCTGCCAAAACTCGATGGATTGAGCTTTTACAACATAACCACCCCAATGCTCTGGGCGCGGTATCATCTCATCTTTATATTTTAACTCCAGTTGTGAATATTTTTCCATTAACTCCTGGTTGTCATTGACAACTTCACTCTGATCGGATGCCCAGGCACCAAGCTGGCTTTCACGTGGCCTTGACTGAAAATATTCGTCAGACTTTTGTGAGGCTACCCTTTCAACTGTACCCCTGATCCTCACCTGTCTCTCTAATTCAGTCCAGAAGAAGTTAAGAGCCGCTTTGTTGCTGGTATTCAACTCCATTCCCTTTTCGCTGTTGTAATTGGTAAAGAAAACAAAGCCTCCATCGCATACCTCCTTTAACAGAACGATGCGACAATTGGGCATACCATCCTTACTAACGGTTGCAAGTGTCACTGCTGTTGGTAAGTTACACTCTGCTTTTATTGCTTCATCCATCCACGTATTAAATTGCTCAAAAGGGTCCTTGTGCAACTCTGATCTTTTTAAAGCTCCCTTATGGTAATGCTCGCGTATATTGGCCAGTTTGTTCATAATTCATAATTAATGATTCATCATCTGGGTAAACAAGATTTTTATGGCAATGGTTTAGTCCATGCAGTAGTTTTAGTCATTGAATTTTATCAAATCCTGATTTTCCTAATGGAAATAAATATTAATCTTATTATGTTTGGTGCTAATAATAGAAGACTCGTTTCGTTTTAACTATTGTTAAACCTATAAATGAATTCATAATGACACTAAAAAAAGTATTAGCGATCACCTTGCTTTTATTATTCCTGGTAAGCAGTATATTAGGTTTCTTTGCGGTATTTGAAGAAAGGTGGATCAGATCCAGCGTTCTTTTTGGCTACTCTATTGCCATCTTATTTTTCAACCTTAAACTCATTAACTCCATTGAAAAGTCGTAAATACCTTTTAGGCATATACTGATCAGAGAAAGAGCAATTATTCACCGGCTCTATTTTTTCATCCTGAGCTAAGGTTTAGCAATAAATTAATTTTCAAACCTTTTTATCATCTGTTTGTTCAGAGTGATAACAGATAATTTCCCAGGCTTTGCCGGGGTTATGATACTTTTGAACATGAAGATATATACTAAAACAGGAGATAGAGGACAAACTGATCTTTTAGGAGGAATAAGAGTTAACAAAGATGATATCAGGGTTGATGCATACGGTACATTTGACGAAGTCAATTCATTTATTGGATTACTGAGAGCTAAACTTGAGCCCAAACACGAATGGCAGGATAAATTGCATAACATACAGGTTGAGCTGATGAATACCATGAGTCACCTGGCAACACCAACTGAGTTGAAGGAGAAAAATACAATGCCATTGCCCGATAATATGGATAAATTTTGCGAGCAATGGATTGATGACATTGAATCACAGTTAAGCAGCCGATCAGATCATTTTATTTTACCCGGTGGAAATGAAGTTTCAGCATTATGTCATGTGGTTCGTTCTCAACTGCGCAGGGGCGAACGAAAGCTGACGGCATTACATCGTGAATATCCGGTTGAACGACCCATCTTACTATTTATTAATCGTTTATCTGACCTGTTCTTTAGCTTATCGCGGGCGGCTATGGAAGAAGCTCATTTACCCGAAGAACGGTGGAAAGCTTTTTTATACAATCGTGGTAAGTAAGCACAAAGCTTTTTATTATACCTTTGTCAGCTAAAGTTATTAGCGATGATTGAAAAGCATACCTGTCGCCAGATTGGCGTGATAGTAAAAACGCATGGCATAGCCGGAGAAATGGTTATTCGGTTATTTGACGAATTTTCTATCGACGACATGGACACGGAGTTCCTGTTTTTGGATTTAGATGGTGGGTTAGTTCCCTTCTTCCTGAATGAAGCACGCGAAAAAAACCAGTCTGATGTGTTGGTAAAGTTTGAACAGGTACAAAGTGATAAGGCAGCTTTGAGCTTAATGGATGCGCCTGTATACGTCAATAAAACAAGTGAGGAAAGTGCAGGTGAAGACGCTGCGGAGGCATTCTCAGCATATCAGCTGGTTGGATATCAATGTCAGGCTGTTGGCCATGGTCACATTGGCGAAATCATTGCTATACGTGACATTTCCAAAAACCCTTTGTTTGAAATTGACAATGACGGAGAAGAACTTCTGATACCAATTGTTGAGCATTTCATTGCAGGAATAGATGACGAGCAACAGTTGGTAATATTTGATTTACCTGAAGGTTTAATTGATATGTAAACCTGAAATTAAATCAAACGTTGAATAGTAAGACCTTAAGGCTGATCAAACCTCAAGGTCTTTTGTTTTTTAGTAGGATCTTTTTTCCCATTGTGATATGGCATCCCGCCATTCGGGCAATAGCTCCAATGACTCTTCAGTTCTCTTGTTAAAGCCAACCATTACCGATTTACAGCTGGCTTTAACAGATTTAGTTTGCTTACACACAACCTGTTGCACCATCTTTAAACTCTTTGTTCCAATGGCCACTATAGCTGTTTCAACTTCCAGATCATCTTTAAGGTATACCGGTGAAAAGAAGTCAGTGTTAATATTGACAACTATTACAGTTTCATCGCCCTTAAAAACAGTATCTCCAAATACTTCATTGAGGTAATACATGCGGCCTAAATCAAAATACTCCTGAATTGTGGTATTATTGACATGGCCCAGTCCGTCAACATCGTTGAAACGAACCTGAACCGCGGTACGGTGATTAAATTGAATTTCTTCCATAGGTTTATTCGCGAATGATTTTCACCTGACCATCCTTTGTCAGCTTGATAATACTTGATGGTTGTGGATTATTTATTTCCTCCTGGCGAAAATTAACAATGTAATCTACACCTGTTTTTATAACATCACTGACTTCTCCAAAATTTAGCGGTGATGATTCCCCACTAATATTGGCAGAAGTTGACACAATTGGTTTTTTAAATCGAGCACATAGCTGATTGGAGAACTTTTCTTCGGTGATACGAATACCTATGCTTCCATCTTCACCCAAAAGGTTAGAAGGCAGGTTCTTGGCATCATCGTATATGATAGTTAATGGTTTGGTTGTTAACTCAGCCATATCATAAGCCACTTCAGGTATGTCATTTACGTAGCCGCCAAGTTTAGCAGTATTATCTAACAAAACCAGCATGCCCTTTGTGTTTAAACGTTGTTTTAGCTTGTAAATACGTTCAACCGCTTCTGCATTGGTAGCATCACAACCTATTCCCCAGATAGTATCGGTAGGATACAGAATAACACCGCCATTTCTTAATACTTCGAGCGCCTGTTTTAAGTCGTCGTGCATAATAATAAATTTTGGTGAAAGATAGGAAAAAGCGGCTACAGTGAAAAAGCACAAGACTACATAGACAATATGAATTAAAAGAACTACGCTTAGGTTTGTTTGAAACATTTGTAGTATCATTGAACATTTTGGCGATAATTCCTTTTTCCTTTACAAAAAATATTTACTTTTGCGCCGCATTTAGGTTTGCGCTGTGCTTAACCGGCCAGTGCAATGAAAAGGGAATCCGGTGTAAATCCGGAGCTGTACCCGCAGCTGTAAGCCCCTTCGTATTCTGAAATCTGTATGCCACTGTTGACCAATGTTCAATGGGAAGGCTTTTCAGAATGGGGTGAGCCAGAAGACCTGCCTGTTTGCGCGACAGTATTCTTTGCTTTCGGGATAAAAGCAGGTTGATAGCTTTAGCGTATCATACATTTTTATTTCCCTGTTGAATATTGTCTGTTAAGAACTTTTTTAATAGACAAATACATATGAAACAAATCGTTACCAGTGCAATATTCGCACTTTTATGCCATTTGGCATTTTCACAAACAATGGATCAGGATACATTTCTGATCAAAGAAATTGAGATTGATGCCGATGTGGTATTCACCAAAAAACAGACAGCCTTAAAAACAATCGCTCCACTCAAACACATTCCCATTGCAACATCAAGCGTTAGCAGGCAGATGATTGATATAAGGGGAATTAACAACATTAATGATGCCATGCGCTACACGACAGGAGTCAGATCATCGGTTAATTACGGAGGTTTTCAAACCTTTACATTCAGAGGATTCGGACGTCCGGTTATTATGGTTGATGGTATGCGCGACGAACGAATGAACTGGTCTAACAGTGCTCCTGTTACAAGTCTTACGGCCGTTGAAAGCATCGAATACCTAAAAGGTCCTGCATCTGTAATGTATGGCCACTCAGCAGTGGGTGGAATTCTTAACATCGTTCGAAGGCAACCAAGCGCAACGGCTAACTATAACGCTCGTTTGAGCTACGGCACCTGGAATAATAAACAGATGCAAATTGGAGCGGGTGGTGCACTAGGTTCACAACTAAACTATCGTTTTGATGCCGGTTTTACGGATAGTGATGGTTGGCGTGATAATAATACTGAAATCGCCAATGTATACCTGGCTTTTGACTATCGGTTATCGGATGGCGATGTAATAAAGCTAAAGATCGGTGCCAATGATGACTTCTATGGAACTGAAACAGGATTACCAGCACTATCACAAAACGTATTTGAAACCAATTCAGGTAAACAGGTATACGCTATTGGTGACCTGCCTGCAGGCTTCAGGCGTGAGCAACGGTATAATGACCCTGCCGACTTTCTAAAACACACCAACAGTAATATTGCTGCATCCTGGGAGCATGCTTTTAACTCAAAAAGTAAGTTGATCAACAGCATATCATACAACAATGATGATATTGATTATTTCTCAACTGAATCACTAAGTTACCTGAGTTCTGATAATGCTATTTACGACCATTACTATAAGAACGGAGATAGCAAAAAGTACATTTGTATAGACAGCCTGCAGCGAACATTCCCTCTGCGCTTTTCACATAAAACCAAAACATACCAGTACAATGCCGACTATTATAATCAGTTTACTACCGGTTCGATAAAGCACAATGTAGTGGCCGGATACTCTTTTTTGTATGTTGACAGAATAAGCTATAAGGGATACAACCTTCCGGGTTTAGGGGATGTTGAAAACAACCCTGATTTGATTTATGACTCGTCATACGATGTTTACGGACAAGGTTTATATGCTAAAATGGCGGTATCAGATCCAATCCTTAACCATGGCTATTTAAAAACTCAATTCTCGGCTGCAGCAGTAATGGATGATCAATCCCATGGATTGTATTTTCAGGATTTAATGGACATTTCAGACCGACTTAAGTTCATGATTGCCGGGCGCTTCGATTACTACAGATATGCCCGAAGAGACGCTGGTATTACAAATGGCCTCGATTATGAATTTGATCCGGAAAAACCAGAGAAATCAATCACCAATAAAGCCTTTTCGTACCGGTCAGGCTTAGTGTATCTCCCTAATGAAGATCTATCCATATATGCATCTGCATCTAGTTTCTTCCGCCCTTTACGCACTACTTACAATGAATCATACATCTATCTGGATACCGAAGGAGAGCAATTCTATCCGGAAGATGGAGAAGAACTCTATGAACCTGAAAAAGGCTATCAGGCTGAAGCTGGATTCAAGTGGGAATTAGGAAATATAATAAGCGTAAACGGTAGTTTCTACTATATACAGAAGGAAAACATAGTTGAATACCTGGGCAGAACAAATGATGAGAATCAACATCGAATTTACGGACAGGTTGGCAAAGTTGACTCCAAAGGTTTTGAATTAGATGCAATTGCTCGTCCTGCAGTGGGACTGTTTATCAATGCCGGATACAGTTTTAACAAGGCAGAGTATCAGGAATTTGCTGACAACCCTTATTCCGATGGTTCAGCAAAAGAAGGGAACACCCTTCGGAACGCCCCTGAAAACCAAGTGTTCGCCTGGGTTAATTATACCGTTCAAAGTGGTATATTCAAAAAGCTTAGTCTGGGATTAGGCGCCCGTTATACAGATGATATTTTCACCAGTTCTTCCAATACATACGTATTACCATCATATACGGTATGCGATGCAACCATGGCTTATTCATTTGATAAGGTAACACTGCGCATTAATGCCAATAATATAGCTGACGAAGAGTACTACGATAATTCGGTGTTCAGTAACCAATATATTCCAGGCATGGGCCGCTCATATGAAGCCTCAATCAGTTTAAATTTTTAGAACAGATAAATGATAAAGCTATTAAAGAAATACCTGTTTCTCATTCATAAATGGACAGGATTTGTGATGGGTTTATTATTCGTGGTCTGGTTTATTTCCGGCTTTATAATGATCTACCATTCCTTTCCCAAACCGCGACCACAAAACTATTTTCATGGCCTGAGTAAATTCTCAGGTCATGAAACCTTATCATCACCAAAAGATCTTTTAGATAAATATCCAGGATCTGAAATCAGACTTGAAATTGTAAACGAACAGCCCGTTTATCGATTTCCAGGTCGAAAGCCAGCAATATATAATGCCAGCAGTTTAAAACAGCTTCGAAGCTTAGGCGAAACTGAATGCCGGCGTATCTTGAAATCGAATTTCCCGGCAGACATGATAGAGGTCAAGGAATTGAATGATTTTGACCAATGGATTCCCTGGTCATACTACAAAGCTTATTTCCCCATTTATAAATACAGATTAAATGACAAGCACAAAACCCATGTTTATGTATCATCAACAAAAGGCGAAATTGTACAGGAAACAACACATAGGTCAAGGGTCTATGCATGGATGGGAGCCATTCCTCATTGGTTGTATTTCAAAAATTTACGCTTACATTCAAAACTATGGTCAGATGTGATTATCTGGCTAAGTGCTATTGGTTGTATTGTATGCATATCAGGCATAATAAGCGGATGTATACGCCTAAAAAGAAAAAAGGTACAGTTTCATAGTCCCTATAAAAAGAAAACGCTTAAATGGCATCATATAGGAGGCTTACTATTTGGCTGCTTTGTATTCACCTTCATATTAAGTGGCCTTATGTCATTAGCCGATATACCGGACTGGGTCGTCAAGCGGGAAAAGTCTGTTAATTATTACCAACTCTGGAATAAGCAGATTATTAGTGATAGCACTTGTCATCATGGATTTACACAATTGTTACAACATAATGAGACAGCCACAGCCAAACGAATAAGTTTCAATAATATTTTAGGACGGAGTTTTTACGGTGTTTATTCCAATAAGGCAAATAAGCCCGATTATTACACGATCAAAGAAGGTAAGATAATGTCGCTTCCGAAAGTTTCAGATTCTTTGTTGGAAAGAAATCTTAAGACACTGATTCCGGATAAACACTACAAAACAGAACTGTTGAGTGACTATAATTCGTTTTACCGGTACAATGCCAAACGTCTAATGCCTTTGCCTGTATATGAAGTAACTTTGGAAGATCAATTTAATACCCGCCTGTTTATCGACCATCATACAGGCAAATTACTGAAAGTAACGAATAACTCAACTCAGTTGCAATGGTGGCTATATCAGGGCTTGCACACATTCAAATTTGGTTGTTTTTCTCATTACGAGGGACTGAGACAAACATGGTTGATATTTATTTCCATGGGAGGAACAATTGTAAGCCTGACTGCTTTTCTATTATTTGTTCGGTATTTGAGACGAAAAACTAAAAGCCAACTACACAAACATTACAGATAACCTGAGGGCGAATTCAGGATCATATACAAAAGCTGGGTCTAATCTGGAAATGTTTAATTTTGTGGTAAATTAGAATTAAACTAAAGAGCTTATTGAGGAAGTTACCAGCTTTTTTCTGTAAGCATAATACGTCCAGCTTGTATATAAGGTATTTCTTAGGCTGAATTGAAAATCGACGCAGTCAAAGCCTAAAACATCACAACAAGGGGCAACGCCCCTTGCAAGATTAATCGATTAATTATCAGGCTGTAAGTCTGAAACTGTCGCCAATAATATTCAAGCTTATATTCCAAGTTATACTCCTTAAAAAACATCTCAAGCTCCTCTTGATATAATTTCTATTTTTGAACTACTTACTGAAAAACATCCGTAACCTGTTTGCCATGAAAAATTAGGACAGGAAGGAATATTATCTTTCACCCATATAGAAGATTCTTTCTTAATATTTTCAACTACTTTAGATAATGCATAATTCTTTGACAAGCAAAACAGGATATGAACATGATCTACAACACAATTAGATACAATACAGGAAGAATCATGATTCTTTAAAATTCCTGCAATAAATGCCAGAAGTTTTCTCTCCCAATCCGAAGAAATAAAAGGATATCTTTCTTTTGTGCCAAATGTCAGATGGACATAAAGTTGTGATAATGATTGCCCCATAGTTTATGGATAAGCGCATTATAAATGTTCCAGACCTACAGCCTGGATTGTCATTGTATATATGTGCTTGGGGCGTTGCCCCAAGTTTTGATGTATCAGGCTTTCAGCCTGACATACAGCTATAATATTATTAAATTTTTCATCAACGGAGAAACTGAAATTTCAGTTAATCACCCCAAACCTAATATAATAAAAACAGATGGCAGTTTAGAGGCGTGACAGATGTGAAGTTCTTCTCTATCGTTTGTGTAAAATTTACGCCTGGACCCAAAAATTGGTTGTGATCCCGAATTCAGGGCAATAGATTTTATAAGAATATCTGCCAGATATAAATCAGAAAGCCTCCCTGAAAGTAATTTCAAGGAGGCTTTATATTATTATAACCTGAGATCGGGAATTACACATGGATTCAGGTTATTAGAAGTTTTTCACCTAACCAACAAACCCTACAAAGAAAATCAGAAGGGCCAATACCAGCACACCGGCTATTAGAAGTCGGGCAAAACTGCCATCCAGTTTTATATTCATAAATTTATTCAGAACAACACCCGCACTAATCACAGCCAGACCAATGGCAATTAATGGATTTAAGTAGCCCAGGTTTAATGAACTTAAACCTGATGAAATAAGTGTTAGCACAACTAATCCGATAAAAACGAATATATATGTTTTTGAAGAAACTGTATTTTGATTATCCATTTCTATATGCTTTAATTATCAATTACAATAAGTAAAATAAAGGGAAAATTAATACCCATATTAATGTTGCCAGGTGCCAGTATACCCCGGCCTTTTCCAGAGCTGAGTAGTTATTGGCATTTAAGGTGTTATTATTAACCTGTGACGTTACATAAATCAGAACAACAAATCCGGCTAAAAGATGAAGAGCATGTAAACCGGTCATGAAAAAGTAAAGACCAAAAAATAAAATATCACCATGACCTAAGCGAGCCAACTCCTCACTTCCTGGAAACAAACCAAAATCAACACGTCCCTTCCACTCAAAATAGCGGTTTGTCAAGAACATAAAACCAATGAACAGAGTAGTCAGGAGCCAGAATAAGGCTGCCATCTTATTTCCTTTGCGAATGGCAATAGAAGTAAATGCCATCACAAGACTTCCGGAAAGGATAATTATGGTATTTAAAACACCTGATGTTACACTTAATTCGGTGGCTGCCAGGTCAAATGCAACGGCATTTTTATATCGATAAACCCCGTATAACAGAAACAAGCCTGCAAAAAGCAGTAACTCTATAAAGATAAAGAGCCAAACCCCGCTTAAGCTGGCTTCTTTAGATTTAGACAAATTTCCTGTCATAGATAATGATTGACTCATAGTATTTCGATTTTGTTAACGACTCTGTTTCATTAATAAATATGGCGATAAAAATATATAAAAGTATTTAATTACCTATTTAGTCCAAATAAATCTTTTACATATCCTTTTTATATCTAGCCTTTGCCTCATATTAACAAACTAAGCTTTCAGAAGTTTTGAGTTATAACAATAAAAAAGAGCTGCCATTTCTGACAGCTCTCTATAATAAGTGAAAATTATTTCTATTTAAACCAGCCCAAAATGGTCTGGCGACCTGTTACCTTTTGCTCCAGCTTCACATCAACGCGGGTGTCAAGTGGCAAATAAAGGTCAACTCTTGAACCGAACTTAATAAATCCCATTTGCTGTCCCTGCGAAATATTCGTTTCTTCTTTGGCATAACACACAATGCGACGTGCCATAGCTCCGGCTACCTGTCTAACCAATATTTGAGTGCCTTTATCATTTTCAATCACAACCGTTGTGCGTTCGTTTTCGGTAGAAGACTTAGGTAAATAAGCGGCCATAAAACGACCGTTATGATGACGGAAATATTTTACTATACCCTTGATCGGAAACCAATTGATATGCACATTAAAAACCGACATAAATATGGATACCTGCAAACACTTAGTCTTTAGATACTCATCTTCTTCTACCTCCTCAATGGCAACAATTTTTCCATCGGCGGGTGCAATAATAGCTCCATCCTGAATTAATGCATCACGCTTTGGGTTACGAAAGAAGTTAAGTACCAAAGCGAAAATAATAAACGATGCTAAAGTGGTAAATTTAGTTAGCTCTATACCGGCTAAAAAATAAATTCCGGTATTAACTGCCAACAAAAATGCAAGCACTACTATTATTGTTCCGAATCCTTCTTTGTGTATTGTCATTGTATTTTAAAACTTAATTATCCAAATAAAACAAAAAGCGCAAATATCATAGGCGCTGCAAATAATACTGCATCAAAACGATCGAGTACACCCCCGTGTCCCGGCAATATTGATCCAGAATCTTTAATATCAACATTTCGTTTCAACATCGACTCAACCAAATCACCAATGGTTCCAAAAACAGATACTATCAGTGCGGCTGCAATCCAAACCGGAAGTGAGGCAATTTTAGTTATTGAATAAATAACTATTCCGGCAATTATTGTAAAAACAACTCCACCAATAAATCCTTCCCAGGTTTTTTTAGGCGAAATACGTTCATACAATTTATGCTTCCCAATTGTTACTCCCACAACATATGCACCACTGTCGTTGCACCATACCAGAATGAAGAAACCAAGCAATATGGCAGCCTGGAATGTACCATTGATACATCCGGTTAAGAACAGGAATGATAAGGGCAGGGCCACATAAACCGGCAATAAAAGTGTAAGTGCGATGCGTTGAAAGGGATTTTCTCCGCCTTTAAACAGTTCATAAACGAATGGTAACCATACGAGTGGCATTAATACAACATACCAGCTTCGTTCAATATAGCCCTGTGTATCCAGAAAAACTAAAACCTGGAAAGTGATACCAAGCAATAGAGCTGCAAAGATATTTAGCTTACCATACTTGCGTTCCAGTAATCTTCCCAGCTCCAGCATACCGATAACGGCTACGACGATACAAACCAGAAAAAAAGCAATTGGGTGTACAAATATAGAGCCTGCAACTGCTCCTACAAACAAGATGCCTGTTAATGTGCGCTGTAAGAAATTATTCATTGATCGTCTTTAGTGCTGCAAAGTTAACATATCCTGCTAAAAAAGAAAATCAACGTTATTTATGAATGAACAGAATCAATTCTTTAGGACCGTGAGCCCCCATTACCAATGTCTTTTCAATATCTGCTGTACGGCTAGGTCCTGTAATCACAGTAGCCTGAGATGGCAGGTTTTCACCATACTTATTTTTTAATTCACGAACAGCATCCTCAAGGAAAAGAACCAATTGCTTTTGGCTGGCCACAACAATGTGAACAGGCGGAAAAACATTTACCAAACGACCCGATTGCTGTGCAGAGCTGACCATTATGGAACCGGAACGTGCAATTAAAAACTCACAGCGCGTAATGCTGGCCTCAACATCTGCAAATTCACTTTGAGAAATCAAAGATGCATTTAGCGGAACAATCGACCTTAGTTCATCATCAATACAAAATATCTTTTGACACCCTTTCTTTACAATCAAACCTTCCAGGTGTTGTCTGATCTCGGTTTTAGATTCGCAGACAATTAGCTGACCACTGACTTTATTAAACTCATCAGTAAAAGTTTCTAATAGCTTATCGGGTTGTGGAAAAACACGAACGGACCAACTCGCATCTGCAGTTGGTCCGTTATTATATTGCTTAGCACCCTTAAGACGATTAAGAATTCGTTCACGTGCTGTATCCGATCTATCTTTAAGCTTCTTGTCCATTCTCTTCTGATGAACTATCTTTTTTTGCTTTCGTTTCTTCGATTTCAGGACCTTCAGTAGCTACATCATTGGTATCTTCATCTGTATCCTCCTCAATCACGTGCCCAGATAATTTGCGTTTACCAAAGATCTTTTCAAGGTCTTCACTAAAGATCACCTCTCGCTCAAGTAATAATTCAGCCAACTTGGTGTGCTTTTCATGATTCTCAACAAGCAGTTGTTTGGCACGCTTGTACTGCTCATCAACAATTAAGCCAACTTCCTGATCCATTAACTCAGCAGTTTTTTCACTGTAAGGTTTGCTAAATGAATAGTCAGACTGACCTGATGAATCGAAATAGCTAATATTTCCTACCTTATTGCTCATACCATAATATGACACCATGGCATAGGCCTGCTTGGTTACTTTCTCCAGGTCATTTAGCGCACCGGTACTAATCTTACCAAACATGATTTCTTCGGCAGCTCTACCTCCAAGTGTTGAACACATCTCATCAAGAATCTGCTCGGTTGTCGTTAACTGTCGCTCTTCCGGCAGGTACCAGGCAGCACCAAGCGCTTTTCCGCGTGGCACAATGGTTACTTTTACCAATGGGTGAGCATGCTCCAGCAACCAGCTGATGGTTGCATGACCAGCCTCGTGATAGGCTATCGCCTTTTTCTCATCTTTTGAAATGATTTTATTCTTCTTTTCCAATCCGCCGACTATACGGTCAACGGCACTTAGGAAATCTTCTTTCTCAACAATTTTCTTATCGTTACGAGCAGCAATTAAGGCTGCCTCGTTACAAACATTGGCTATGTCGGCACCAGAAAAACCAGGTGTTTGCTTGGCCAGGAAGTCGCTTTCCACATCATCGTGCAGCTTAAGCGGGCGCAAATGCACTTCAAAAATAGCTTTACGCTCCTTTAAATCAGGTAACTCAACATGTATCTGACGATCGAAACGACCGGCACGCATCAAGGCGCGGTCAAGGATATCGGCACGGTTGGTTGCCGCCAAAATGATCACTCCACTATTGGTCCCGAAACCATCCATTTCTGTAAGAAGCTGGTTAAGGGTATTTTCTCGCTCGTCGTTAGCACCCATGTTAGGACTCTTTCCACGTGCACGACCAATTGCATCAATCTCATCGATGAAGACGATACATGGTGATTTTTCCTTGGCTTTTTTAAACAAGTCACGCACACGGCTGGCACCAACACCTACGAACATCTCCACAAAATCGGAACCCGACATGCTGAAGAATGGCACGTTAGCTTCACCTGCCACGGCTTTTGCCAATAAGGTTTTACCTGTTCCCGGAGGGCCAACCAAAAGGGCTCCCTTAGGTATCTTACCTCCCAGTTCAGTATACTTTTCCGGCTTCTTTAAGAACGATACGATCTCTTCAAGCTCCTGCTTTGCTTCAACCAATCCGGCTACATCTTTAAAATTAACGCTAATGGCCGATTCCTTATCGAACATGGTAGCCTTTGACTTACCAACGTTGAATATATTTCCGGCACCACCGGCACCTCCCTGGCCCCCCATGCGTCGGAATATAAATACCCAGATAGCTATTAACAATAGAAGCGGCCACATGAATGTGAAGAACTCTCCAAGAAAATCAGTTCTTGTTTCATAATCAACCGGTATGCTCTCTCCCAGTTCAGACTCGGCAACAGCAAGTGCCTCATCAAACTTATCAATGGTCGATAAGTTAAAGGTAAAGTGCGGCCCCTCCGCTGACGGTCCTGTATTAGTCAGATTCTCGTTAAAAAGATGCTTATACTTATCAAGTTGGTCCTCTTTGATGGTAACCTCTGCAACACCTTCGTTACGAATAACTACAATATTATCAATGTCTCCACCGGTAAGTATTTCCTTTTTAAACTCACTGTATGAGATTTTATGCGGTCCTTGCCCAAAATCCATTCGGCTGACCAAAATCAATGCAACAGCAATTAAACCATAGGCCCAATAAAGATTGAACTTCGGGAACTTCGACTTTTCCTTATCGCTGCCCGGTGTATTTGGTTTTTCGTTTGACATCTGTTTATGTTCTAATTAAAATAGGTTTTCTATATCTGTACGTTTAGCATCGGCCCATAACCCTTCAAGATTATAAAAGCCTCTCTCATCTTTGTGAAAAGCATGTACGACCACATCAAAATAATCGAGCAGCACCCATAGCGCGTTCTCTTTGCCTTCAACATGGTTTGGTTTATCCCCAAGTTTTTCTCGCACATAATCTTCAACTCCGTCAGCAATTGCATCAACCTGCGTTGTACTTTCGCCTTCACATATCACAAAATACTGACAGATAGTGTTGTCTAATTTTGACAAATCCAAGATAGCAATATTTGTGCCCTTCTTTTCCTGAATTCCTTCAACAATGACTTCTGCTAATTGTTTGGCAGAATAATTCTCTTCATTCATTCGCAATCGTCTCTTATCTGTTGCTTTGTTTGCAGTTATATTGTTTGGATCAAAAGCATGCCTGCAAAGCTCTGCATGGTTATTATAAAGAAAACACCTGAAAGCATACTTTTGCTCAAAGATACTACTTTTAAAAAATTTTAAACACCTATTTTTGTCAAATAGACAAAGAGCCGCATCAGCTGCCAATTTTTCACAATAAACTGTAATGATGACATATTCTGCTCCGGAGTTTTTAATTTATCCTGAACTGGCATCCACCAACACCGAGTTAAAAAAGCTTGTAAACCAAGGTAATTTAAGCGAACACAGTATTGTGATCACACCTCACCAAACAGCAGGACGGGGCCAGGTGGGCAATGGCTGGGAGAGCGAACTGAATAAGAACCTGACCTTTAGTTTATTGCTAAGACCTTCTTTTTTAGCACCTCATCTGCAGTTTTACATTTCCAAATTTGTTTCACTGGCCATAGTCGACACCATTAAACAGGTAGCAGGACTGGAAGCTTGCATTAAGTGGCCCAATGATATTTATGTTGGCGATAAAAAGGTTTGTGGCATTTTAATTGAGAATTCCATTCTCGGCGCTCAGTTAGACTATTGCATAGCAGGTATAGGGCTGAATATCAACCAGGAGGAATTTATTTCAGGTGCTCCAAATCCGGCTTCTTTAAAGCAACTGACAGGGAAAGAATACCACATTGAAACAACCCTTGAGCTATTGCTTGAAAACATTCAACAGCGCTATCATGAACTGGAGGTAAACAGACTGGACCTCATCAATAAGGAATATTTCAATGCCTTGTACCGTAAAAATGGTATACACCCCTTTAATGATGAGAATGGTGCGTTTAATGCACACATTGATTCCATTAATGAAATGGGATTAATAACCTTAATTGATACAGAAGGTGGTAAAAGAGAGTATGCGTTTAAGGAGGTTAGTTTTGTGGTGTAAGTGAGGAATAGTGGGAGGATAGAGAAAAGAGAATCTAAGTTCCATTTGCTGTTATATAAACAACTAATTGCCAATATCTTCAAATATTAAATACATTAAAATAGCGAATGCATTATGTGCCAGATGGATAAAAATTGTATTTGCGATAGCTTTTTCCCGACGCAGTTTCGACAAATAAAAAACACTCGCAAAGATGATTCCAACAAAGAAGATCCGTATTATATACCATAAGCTATAGAAATGTGCAACTCCAAAAATGATGGATGACACGAAGACATAAAGCCAGAAACGAGGCACTTTATATTTTTTTTGAGTTAGAATATAAAAAGGTAAGGCCTGAAAAATAAATGTTTCAACAATTGGTGCAGCTATTAAAGCACCAAATAGCAACATATATATATTTTCTGATTCAAAGGGATTCGTTATGGCATTTTCAGGAGTTATAAAATTTAATAATACCCCAATAAATATATTAAAAACAAAAGCTGTCAACAGAAATATAATCCTGTTGATTTTGAGCATATTAATAGTCATAAAATAAAGATATAACCACCCGGATTTTGATTGCGTGGTTTGTTAAAGACTAGCGATTAAAACTTCGTCCACCGGTATGACCGGGATTAATCATTTTACAGACACATTATCATTTGAAACATGTGATTATTTAACCATTATTGCATATTTAACTCAAATGCTTATTTCTTAATGTTGGCTCGGTCATTTCTACCATCAAAATAGCCTTTAAAATAATAATTACAAATATCAGACAAATAAGCTATGTAATACTAATCCTTGTTACCTCGGTTGCTAAAGTATATATATACAAACCAAATTAGTGCTATAACGGCCCATGGTTTCCAGTTTAATACATTGACAAAATCAATGCCTCCTGTTTCTAAATATAATATTAAAACATTTAGACTATGTATAACTATCCAAACTAAAAGCAACTGTAATAATCCTTTTATATACTTTTTCATAATCATCATAAATTCATCACAAGCTTGACATGCCGTGCATTAGCTATTGATAATATCCTCTAAAATGTAAAAGAAAAACATATCTATCCTATAGAAAATCCTTAAGTTCATCTATCAATCTACTACAAAACTTGCGCCCATTAGCAACTAAATTGTATGCTATACACATTGCACTATTAATGGCCACCATTGAATTGAATATCCATTTTGAACTTATTTTGCCAAAAAGTTTCATATAAAAAGCTTATAAATTCTTACCAATTAAATAAGTTGAGATAATCATCCTTTATCATCTTTTTATTACATACAAAATATTTTTCAACAGCTACCATTCCTTTCAAATCTTAAAAGACTATAAAAAATTATCGTTTCTATTTGATGAGTGGAAAAGTTGACCGGATTGTTTTAAATGCCAGATTAATACAATACACAAAACCGAAACCATTCCAAATACACTCAACATAAACCAGGCAGGCATTACCAACACATTGTATGACTGCAAAATAGATAAGATGAACATTGCAGAAATACAAAGTAAGATAATGGTTGACAAAATCCTTGTCTTTGTTTTCTTGTAGTTGTTATTAATTTCATTTCCACCTTTCACAAGCATAATTATCAAAACAACTAAACACAGAAATCCATAAATAATATTTCCAGATTCCATTTTTTCAAGCAGTAATCGCATCATATAATAGGCTAAACCTGCAAGCATGCCGGATAATATGACACTTTTTGTTTTCTTTATCATGTGGATTCTTTTATTGTGAATTAGTAAAAGATAAGTTGTCCAATAGCTTCTGCTGCACTAGAACCAATACCACCAGCGATAAATCCTATGCCGGCACCAGGAAGAGCTCCGGCACCTCCTGCTACTGCACCTGAAATCATTCCCCCGATTGCTCCGCCAATTGCACCTTGCCAATCGGCTGTTGAAAGCTTATTCAAATCGAAGTTGACAGATCCTTCCATCACAAAAACGCCCAAATCTGGGTCAAAGACAGTGCCTTTAGGTCCCCTTATAATAGCAACCTTACCATTTGTAACAACAATAGCAAGAGTGGGTTCGCCTGGCCAAGGGTATACTCCATCAGGGAAATCAACAAACTGAGATAATATAACTGGATTTCCTTTTAATGATGATTTTAAACTGCCAATATCTTCTGCATCAAATTGTTCTAAATCCATCAGTGACATCTGCCATTTAATGGCGTTTACCTTCCAGTATTTTAACGAATAAATACCTGTATAGATACCGCACAGTATAGGATATGCATCATCTTCTGTTAATGCAGTATTTACTTCATCCTTTAAATCAATAAGAGCTTTAATGATACCCATCTGATTCTGATCTTTAAATATTGTCTCCATTCGATGGATATATTCAAGCTGCCTATCAGATACGTTACCAAACTGTCGAAAATGATTTCTTCGAATATCTGTTTCGGTTACACCCTCTAACAATTTTTTTAATCTAGTAACAATATCTTTATCTCTTCCATTATAGTAAAGCGTTTGTTCACAAACATTCGTAACTAAGTCTTTTAGCGAAATGTCTATTTCTTCTTTCTCCCTCATAAAATTAATCGAGGCGTCAACTATTTCAGCCTGCAGATTTTCTTTTGAGATACTTTGAAGTTGATTTTGTTTCAGGGATTTGAGCTGTTCTAAAACATTATCTAATCCTTCATTATGTAGCTTGCCAATATTCGCGTAATACGTTTCATCAAATCTTATATGCTGTTCATTATGCTCCAACGCATCTTGACTACATCCTACTAAGGTCCAGATTGATAAATATAAAATAAGCTTATTCATATTAACTGATTTATAGTATAGCGATTCCTATTATCACCTATAAATCTAACTAACAAAACAATACAGAAAATCACTTTGGTAAGTTTATCACATTGAGCGGTAATTATATCAAATTGAGTGGTAAAAATGGGAGTTAGCATCAATGATGGAAATTTCGTTTCACTCAACATTCCTGTTTATGTCTTTAAGAAATTGACTAAAGGTGGTAATCAGCACCGACATTTTACGGCGAGAGACTGAAAACTCCTGTCCATTATAGAGGGTAACGATTCTTAACTGCTTTTGAATACTAACCACACAGTCAATATTAATGATCACATTACGATTGACCTTGACAAAGGTATCCGGCAATTGATTATGAAGTTCATTTAATGTTGCACAATGCAATAACTTCTCCCCATCTATCATTTGCACGGCGAGCTGACCATCACGAAAAATAATGCATTGTATGCCGGCAATATCTATCCGACGAATGGATAAATTATTTTCAATCAACAGGTATTTCATCGTTCATAACAAAAAATCTGTTGTAAAGATATAGAGCCAAAAAATTAGTTATATGGGGAAAACAACTACCTTTTCTGTGAATTTTGAGTTTTTTTAGGCAAAAATTAGATTTACACAAGCAAAATTAAGGAGCGTGCTCTGCCGTTTAAACTCTTTACCGATTGGACTTATTTCTAAGAAGTACTAAAATGGAGGGAACAGTCATTTAAAAAGCCGGCATTTCATCGGGAAAACGAATTCACCAATTTCTTAATCATAATTTACTGATTTATCAATACGTCAGTTAACGAATTAACAAATCAGTAAATCAATATTTTAAGTTAACTACCAACCTATTTTTTAGTATTGATGATTGGCAATGGCATCACTTAAAACTTCCAGAAACTTTTTGATGGGTTTACTGGCGACCATTTTAATCATCGGGTTCATATCAGCCTTAATAGTCAGCTTGACACGTGTATCATCCTCTGCCATTTCTTTGAGCTGAATCCATAAAAAGAAATTGAATGGTGTTTTACCTTCAGCTGTATACTTAATCACTTTAGGCGACTCTTTTTCGACTATGCGCAAGCCAACCTCACCAACCGGATCTATGGAAAAACGGCAGCTATCACCAAATGATTGCCAGTTATTGATCTTATCTTTGGGAATAACCTCACCAAAATGGTCAAAATCAGATAAGAAGTTAAACATGGTTTCGGCAGGGTAAGCCGCTTTCTTTATATCGCTTTCAAATGTTGTCATAATAATACGGATATTAGACTCTTAACCTACAGATACAAGTCTGCTAACAATAGACTAAGAAAAAGAGCAAGCCTTATTAGGACTTGCTCATTCGTATTTTTTAATGTAAAATTATTTATTCCAGCTAGCCGGGTCTTTTCTCCATTCCTGAAGAGTAGCAACGTCTTCAGCCGATACATAACCCGATTCACTTGCAAAAGGAATCATCTCTTCGTATGAGCTTAGAGTTGTTAATTCAACACCTGCTTTTTCAAAAGCTTCAGTCGCTACCGGGAAACCATAAGTAAAAATGGCAAGCATTCCCAACACTTCAGCACCGGCTTCGCGAATGGCTTCAACAGCTTTTAAGCTGCTACCACCTGTTGAGATCAAATCTTCAATAACCACAACTTTCTGCCCCGGTTTTAAATCCCCTTCAATAAGGTTAGTTAAGCCATGACCTTTAGCTGCAGAGCGCACATAAATAAATGGTTTGTTGATAGAGTCAGACACCAAAGCACCTTGCGCAATGGCTCCTGTTGCCACACCGGCAACTACATCTGCTTCAGGATACTTTTCCAACACTAAACGTGCAAATTCCAACTTGATAAAGTCACGTACTTCAGGGTACGAGAGCGTTTTACGATTATCACAATAGATAGGTGAGTTCCACCCCGATGCCCATGTAAACGGGTTTGCAGGTTGCAATTTAATTGCCTTAATTTGCAACAGCTGTTTGGCTACAATTTCCGCTAATTTTTCCATACCGCAAATGTATAAAGTTTTTTTCAAGGATAGAACTCTTTTTTTGACTGATAATCTGACTTCAGACCTCACCGAAAACTTTGATGCTCTGCATAAGTATACATCACATCACGAGCTGCAGCAATTTATCGAAACCTTTGAGCAAAATGAACATTTAAAGGCCGGTTATCTTTATGGTCGTAAGAAAGATTTTTTGCTTGATGCCCTAAAGAAATGCTACAAGTTTATTACGGCAGCGGGAGGTCTGGTAGTAAACCCTGGTAATGAATACCTCATTATTCACCGGCTGGGCGTTTACGACCTGCCAAAGGGCAAATGCGAAGAAGGCGAGACATTCAGAAAAACGGCCCTACGCGAAGTTGAGGAAGAATGTGGTTTAGACAACCTGCTTATCCGTCATCCCCTTCTGTCCACCTATCACACTTATGAGCAAAAAGGGGTGCATTACCTGAAGGAGACAGCTTGGTTTTTTATGGACTATTTTGGCTTTGATCAACCTGTTCCTCAAACAGAAGAAAATATTGCATCAGCAGAATGGATAAAAAAAGAAGATCTTATCAAGGTGTATAAAAACACCTACCCTTCAATATTGGAAGTATTTCATAAAGCCGGAGTGGTTTGATGATGTGATGACCTTATACGGGACAAGCACATCGATCAACTTTAAATACTAAATTACCCTATCAGCGGTATGCTGCGTCCCTTATCAGCCTTGAAAAGTTTGAATCCCTGCACAATATGCAAAAATCAAATTGTTAATATCTTGTTAGTTAATACCACCCCCTTTTTCTTTACAAGGTAAATTCTATCATCTAAATTAGTGTTATCAATAATATATTGACCTGAGCTTTAAGTTGTTTTGCTAATTTCGGAACATAAAATGCCTGATCAGGAGCAGGAAGGGCATAACGCTTTTCCTTCTGAGATAGCTAATCCGGGGATTAGATCCGAAGCTGGCTAAATGACACTGTTTGTTTCAACATGATATTGGTATAATAACATTAAACACCCAAATAATGTCTTTACCGGAAACTACATTACCTGAGCACAAGCTGCAGCTTCGTGTTGAGGCATTAAGTGATGAATTATCCCGGCAACGGGAAATTTCGAAAAAACAAACCAATACGATAAGTAACCTTCGGCTGTGGTTTTACTTCACCCTGGTTTTTTCAGTCACACTATTCTCTTTTTTACTCATGCAGGGCTTTATCAGTATTCCCGGTCAGCAGACTCCCGCATCTGTCAGTCACCTTATTGATACTGTATATATTGAAAAAGCCATAAACATTGATTCTCTTGAGAAGATCAGGTATAATACTCATCGGGCAGCTTTGCCCAAGGAAGATTATGACGGTATTCTTTTTGCCATCCAAATTGGTGCCTACAAGGATTTGGATTTGAGCAAATACAAAGACAACATGCTGGGGTTGAAGCAAGATACATATGACAGCATTAACCAGTTTACCCTGGGTGAGTTCATTGAGTATGAAGAAGCTCTTAAGTTCCTGACCATCGTTCAGAATATGGGCTTTGAACAAGCACACATGATGTCATTTAAGAACGGTTACCGCATTCGACTGGAAAATGCCTTAGCCATGAGACAAAAGATATTAGCCACTAATAAAGAAGCAGACAAAGGATTTATTGAAGCCAATGATGAGCGTTACGAGTTAATGGCTCAATAGGGAGATGTGGGTAACAGGAGAAAAGGAAAAGCCCGGTTGAATGCATTCAATCGGGCTTTCTAACTTTATAATAACAGCTCTTTACCAGCTGGCAATACTAATTGAATAGCGGCATTACTCAGCTACCGCTTCCTCCGTTGTTTCAGCTTCGGCGGGCACATCCTTTTCAGCTTTTTCGGCCTCAGCAACGGCAGCGGCCTTTGCAGCCTCATCTGCTTTTGGATGTAACTCTTCACGAATGTATGAAACTATTTTCCACCGTTCATCAGGCAATATCTGGGCACCATGTGCTCCCATAACGCCATAACCAACGGTAATAACCTGGAAGATCTCCCCATCAGGGTTGGTGCGTATCTTTTCTGAATTCAGATCAGCCGGCAGATACAAATACTTTTGCGAAGTATATAAATGCCCTTTTCCATCGCCCATATCACCATGACAGTGCAGGCAATAGATATCATACAGTCTTTTTCCTTCATCTAAAACCGCTGCATCTCCTGTATAGGGGTTTTCCAACTCCTGCCCCGCCCATGTTCGGTTAACATCTGTTTTTTCAAAATCAAATGGTATCATTTCACGGGGCACGGTACCCTCGACAGGCAGTTGATTAGTACGCCCATTTTCCCAATTGGGATTAGACGTATATGTTTCATATGCCTGAGACTGTTCCATATCGGGGAAATAGCTATAACCCGGTTTGTTACGGTCTTTATCGCAGCTTGTCACACCGATGAGTATCAATGCTGTAAAGCCAAACAACTTGATGGCAGTTAAGTACTTTCTATCGAATATTGTCATAATCAAAACTTTCTTTAAAGAATGGGTGATTTTCAGGAACAACAGGTGCTTTGGCAAAGTTTGTAAAGAAAACAAACAAGAAAATACCCGCTACAAATACAGTCATACCTATTTCAAGGATACCAAAATCGGGATGCCCTATGGAACCCGGCATAATGGCCAGATACATATCAATCCAGTGACCAATAAAAACGATAACCGCTGCCGCGATCAGCCAGTTGAGCTGACGCTTTGTACCGCGAGCCATCAAAATAAGGAATGGTGCCAGGAAGTTGATTATTACATTGGCATAGAAAACCCCTTCGAAATCCTGAATTCGCTTCACGTAATAAATTGTTTCTTCAGGAATGTTACTATACCAGATCAATAAGTATTGTGAAACCCACAGGTAAGCCCAGAAAATACTGAAACCAAACAGGTACTTACCAAGATCATGCAAATGCTCATCGTTAATATGCTCCATGTAACCCATTCTTCTTAACACAAACAAAAGAATGATAATAACTGATACAGCTGAAACAAAGGTGCTAACGAAAATATACCACCCAAACAGCGTACTGAACCAGTGCGCATCAATAGACATGATCCAGTCCCAGGCAGATGTTGAGCTGGTAACAGCAAAAATGACGATAAAAATACCGGCAATGCTGCGTTGCTTATTAAATAGCTTTATATCGTCGTTACTATCTGTTTTAAGGGATGTTTTTCTGAACCAGATGACCAACATACTCCAGATAATGATATAAGCAACCGTACGGATACTGAAGAACATCGGATTCAGGTATGGAGCCTTGCCCTGAAGTATCTCATCCAGGTGTTCTGTATGACTCCAGTGGTAAATATCGTGCATGCCGACCAGCACAAGTAGCATAAAAACACCACCAACAGGCACATACATTGACATAGCTTCCGGAATTCGTTGAACAGCCGTGTGCCAGCCTGACTCACCCAATACGTGAACGATCACAAAAAAGGCAGCACTCATGGCGATTGCAGTAAAGTAGAAACCGTTTAGCAATACATTTGCCCATATACGATGTGTATGATCCAGATTCATCGCTACGCCTGCTACGGCCAGTACCGCACCAATCACTATCATAGCGATTAAAAAGGATTTTATCTTTTTTGAAAATTCAAAGGACTTATACATAGTTTATATTTGTCGAATTGATAATTCGTTTATTTGTCAATTTGTATCAAAGACCGAAGCTTAATACTTCCGCCTGATGACACATTAGCCGTACCTGATTAAACATCATGATGCTTAACACCCTCAGCACCGGCTGCCTGTAATTCAGACTGAAGCTTTTCACTATTTTCTCCACTTACTTCAAGTAAGATCTGAAAGCGGTCGTTGGTTACTTCTTCATCAAATATCACATTGTCGGCTCCCGGCCCCAGTTTACTGCTGATCAGAAAGCCAAATACCAGTGCAAAAGCAGCCATCAATACCGTTAACTCAAAGGTTACCGGTATAAACGACGGCACCGACAAGAACGGTTTACCACCGAAGTTTAATGGCCATGCCTCCGTAAAGACCCATGCCTGAAATCCAAATCCTATAGTTGCACCCATAACACCGGCAATGAAACCGGCGCGGGGTAGGCGCGATCGACGCATTTTCAACACCTTGTCCAAGCCGTGAACCGGGAAAGGCGTGCGAACATCTGCTATCTCAATATTTTTTTCCTGTAAGGCCTTGATTCCATCAACCAAATCCTTATCATCCAGATAATATCCTGAAACAAAAGCTTTTTCTGCCATGATTACTTTCCTTTCTTAATAAATTTTTCGGTTGATGTTTTTAAAACACTCTTCACCTCTGCGATCGCAATCACAGGGAAGAATCGTATGAATAAGAAGAACAGGGTAAAGAATAAACCGAAAGTACCGATATAGATACCAACCTCAACCCACGTTGGTGAATACATACTCCAGCTCGATGGCAGGAAGTCGCGATGCAACGATGTAACGATAATAACAAATCGCTCAAACCACATACCTATATTCACAAATATTGAAATAACGAAAGTAGCGGCGAAGCTTCGTCGTATCTTCTTGATCCAGAACAGCTGTGGTGTAATAACGTTACAGGTCATCATGATCCAGTATGCCCACCAATATGGTCCGAAAGCACGGTTAACAAAGGCATATTGCTCATATACAACCCCGGAATACCAGGCTATAAAAAGCTCGGTAATGTAGGCGATACCTACAATAGAACCTGTAGCTATAATAATCTTATTCATCGACTCAAGGTGAGCCTTGGTAATATAATCTTCGAGGTTAATGGCTTTTCGGGTTATGATCATCAGGGTTAATACCATGGCAAAACCTGAGAATACAGCTCCCGACACAAAGTAAGGCGGGAAGATGGTGGTATGCCAACCTGGTATGACCGAAGTCGCAAAGTCAAAACTTACAATCGTATGCACTGATAATACAAGAGGGGCAGCCAAACCTGCCAATATCAAACTCATTGATTCGTGGCGGGCCCAATGACGGGCTGAACCTGTCCATCCAAAACTCAAAAACCAATACACTTTCTTTTTGATCCCTTCTTTAAGGCGGTCACGAATGGTACCGATATCAGGAATTAAGCCCATGTACCAGAACAATAGTGAAACTGTCAGGTATGTTGAAATGGCGAAGACATCCCATAATAAAGGCGAGTTAAAGTTCACCCATACATCACGGGTGTTTGGATATGGAAAAATGAAAAAACCCAAGGGTAATCGTCCCATGTGAATCAAGGGGAACAAACCTGCACACATGACAGCGAAGATGGTCATCGCTTCTGCACTCCGGTTAATGGAGGTACGCCATTTTTGACGGAATAATAACAGGATGGCTGAGATAAAAGTACCGGCATGACCAATACCTACCCACCATACAAAGTTTGTGATACCCCATCCCCATCCAATGGTTCGGTCCAATCCCCAGGTTCCTATTCCATCCCATACGGTGATAAAGATGGAGAACAGTCCGAATCCCAGTGCAATCAATGCTAGTGTTAAGCCTCCAAACCACAGTTTGCCTGGCTTACCGGTCATCGGGGCGTATATATCCTCGGTAACTTTTGTGTAGCTCTTTTCTCCGCTAATGAGCGGCTCTCTTACTGGTGATACGTACATTAGCTTAGCGTTTTATTTTTGTCTTTATTTCTTACTTTCGATAGATATACCACTGATGGCAGCGTGTGAAGTTCTTCCAGCAATCCATATTGGCGGGCGTCTTTTAATAATTTAGACACTTTGCTGTCAGGATCATTCATATCGCCAAAGGTGATAGCATCGGCCGGACATGTTTGCTGACAGGCTGTTTTTATTTCCCCGTCGGCCAGCTGTCGGCCATCCTTTTTAGCATTCAGTTTCTTATCCTGAATACGCTGTATACACATTGAACATTTTTCAATAACACCCTTTGCCCTTACTGTTACATCAGGGTTTAACACCATGCGCTTCAGATCAAGCGTCATACCTGCCGGATCAACACGGTTATTTGGGATGGTATCAGCACCTGTATAATCATACCAGTTAAATCGGCGTACCTTATACGGACAGTTGTTATTACAATACCTGGTACCGATACAACGGTTATAAGCCATCTGGTTAATACCTTCAGAACTGTGGTTAGTAGCTGCAACCGGACAAACATTTTCACATGGTGCATTATCACAATGCTGACACATAACAGGCTGTCGAACCACTTCAGGATTATCTGTATCTCCTGAATAGTATCTATCTAAACGGATCCAGTGCATCTCATGTGATCGACGTACTTCATTGCGACCTACCACAGGCACATTGTTTTCGGCCGAGCAGGCCACCACACAGGCATTACAGCCAATACATGAGTTCAGGTCGATCACCATACCCCAGTGATGCCCTTTGTATTCATGCTCGTGATATAATGTCGTATGCAGCTTTTCAACCTTTTCATGCATTTCGTTTCCTGATGCCGGATTCTCAAGGTATTCAGCAATGGTTGTCTCACGTACCAGTGCACGCCCTTCCATCGAATGGTGCGACTGGGTGGCAGCCAACTCGTAGGTTGATCCGGTTGCTGTCGCTTCAACTTTGGGCACCACATACGAGCGATGACCATTATTCATCACCACAAACGGATATACATCCTTACCCAGATCACTTGCTACACGACCGGCATTTGAACGGCCATAGCCAACAGCTACCGCCAAGGTATTACGGGCCTGACCTGGCTGAACCAACACTGGCAGCTCAACTCCGTTGACATTCACAACGTCACCTTGCGTCCATCCTCTGAGTGCTGCAAAAGCAGGCGAAACAGACACATAGTTATCCCAGCATACACGTGACACTGGCTCAGGTAACTCCTGTAACCATGGGTTGTTAGCCAATGTTCCATCTCCAACAGGTACATTCTTGTACAACACCAACTCCAGGTCATTACCCGATCTGGCTGCACTATTTGCTTTAAGAATTGATGCCACATCAGCACCTTTATACACAGGATTATCTGAGGTTTTGCCGGCATCAGCAACAATACCATCACGCAGACTTACCTTCCAGAATGTTTCAAACTGCTTACCTTTTGCAATCGCTGAGTTATAGACATTATCTTTCCAGTATAACTTGATAAAATCATAATAGCTTCCGTCAAAACCGGCCCACGCCATAAGATTCTCTTGTGCAGGACGTGTTTTAAACAATGGTCGGATTGCAGGCTGGGTAAGTGTATAAACACCATTCACCAGTTCTGTATCATCCCAGCGCTCCAGGTAATGAGGAGCCGGCAACTGATAATTACATAACAGCGATGTTTCAGTTTGCTGCGATTGAACAGCCAGTCGCAGAGGTACCTTTTTAATAGCTTCCTCCGTTCGGCCTTTCAGTGGAGCATGATACACAGGATTTGTTTCCCAAAACATGATCGCACCCACCTTGTCTTGTTCCATACGTCCTAACAAAGCATCATAAGCTTTATCATCACCCTGGTAAAGGTTAATCGGCATACTGGTCAATACCGTCTGTCCAATATTTTGAAGTAACTGATTGATCTCTACTACTAAAGTCTGAATAGCAACATCATTGGTACCTGAAACAACCAATGACTTTCCGCGGGTGGCAGCCAGTTCATTTGCCACCTTAACGATAGCTTCTGGGGCTTTTACAGCAGGCGCATTATTACCCGACTTTTTGGCTAACTCTGAATAAAGAGCCGCTAAATAATAAGCTTCATCAACAGCAGGCATTGGAACTCTTTCATCGGCATTGGAGCCCGTTAAAGTCATAATGGGCTCGAACTGAATGTGACGCATCATTTCACGCTGTCCCTCTGTTAATTTACGCGCCGATGCGTACTGACGTCCAAAGGCAGTTGGTTGTAACCATGTACCAAGGAAATCGGCATTGAACCCAACAACCAGTTTTGCCTTATCAAAACGGAATGATGGTATCATTGCTTTACCAAAACTCTGACTATAAGCTTCGCGTAAAGCAGAATATGAGAACCCGTCAAACGTTTCATGTACCACAAACGGATACCTGCCAATAAAATCAGCCACCAGTTTCTTAGTTGACGGACTGATGATGCTCGGTGTTACAATGACAAATTCTTTTGATGCATCCCAGGTAGCCAGTGTTTCAGTCAACTTAGCGTCAACATCTTCCCAGCGTATAGGATTACCATCTAATGTAGGTTGAGCCGGACGTGACTCATCATATAAATTTAACAAGGAAGCCTGTACGCGTGCCGAAGCTGAACCCCCGGTCATTTGACAAAGATCATTCCCCTCAATTTTTATGGGACGACCATCGCGCACCTTCACAAGAACAGGTACCATTTCGGCCCCATCATAAAAAGTAGATGCGTAATAATTGGCTGTACCAGGCTTTACTTCCTCTGGTTGTATTAAATATGGTATTGCTTTCTTAACAGGTCGTTCACAACCGGCTAATACGGCAGCCGATGCAATACTGAAACCGAAATACTTCAAAAAGTCCCGACGGCTATTTTTAGACGAATCTGTATCAGAAAGTACAACCGAAGATTTTTTCTCTTGCGGTGCTTCTTCAGCAGGCAACAAATCTTCAAGGCTTCTCCAGTATTCTTTCATATTTGTTTTATTTAGTATCAAGAGTTAAAACATAAGCATCAAGATAGTTCCCGTCTTGTGTCTTTTATCTTGCTCCCGATAGCTATCGGGGTTTAATCTGATTTTCTTTATTAATGGTGACATTTCATACAATCGTTAGCGCCAATATCAGCTGCCTGAATAGAGTCGCGAACACCTTCTGCTAAGTCTTTATGTAAAGCCTCGAAAGTTTTGTAATAGTCGTTTCCTTTAAAGTTCACATTGGTTTCCTTATGACAGTCCAGACACCAGCTCATTGACAAGTCATTCTCCTGCTTAAGGATATGCATGTTCTCAACATCACCATGACACTCCTGGCATTCACGTTGTCCTACATTAACATGTTGGGCATGACTAAAGAAAACATGATCAGGCAGGTTGTGTATACGTACCCATTCGATGTCTTTATTATTCTCATAGGCATCTACAACCTTGGCAATCTCAAATTGCCCGGAGTTAGATCCATTACGCACTACCTGGTGACAGTTCATACACAAGCCGGCACTTGGGATCCCAGCTGACTTGCCTTCATCAGCGTTGGAGTGACAATAGAGGCAGTCGATCTTATTATCGCCGGCATGCACCTGATGCGAGAATTTTATCGGCTGATCAGGCATATAGTCCTGACTACGCCCCAAATCAATGGCTTCGTGCGCAACAATTTTCAATTGGTAACCAACACCAAAAATGATGATTAATACATGTATAGCTTTATACGGAATCTTTTTGGTGAAGAACATATCAACCAATGCGACGGCCATTACAACTCCTAACAAGAGGAATATCAGTAATTTATTAATGGACAAAGGTTGATCTTTAACGCCCGTATCTGCCAGTTCTTTTAAATACCCCTGTAAATGAAACAACTGTTCATCATCCAGTTGATACTTTACATGCACCTTTTCGCGCATGGCACCCGACGGCGTCAGCAAATGTTCCTTGAATGTGGCCAGATCCATTTCTGCGGCCACCTTAGCCATTTCAAAGGCTGAAGGATTCCAGTTCATTGTGTCAGCAGAATGCATCGTATGACACGAAACACAGGAATTTGATCCATCGCCCGTTGAAATTAATCCGTAAAAAAGTCGCTCTCCAACTTTAACATCAGGTTCAGGCCCGTTACTCTTTGCATGCAGTGTTGTTATGCCGGCAAAATGCAGCAATATAAAAAACAACGCGAAAAATTTTAAGATTTTTTTCCCATGACAAAGGGACCTGGATAAAGTCTCTACCATAATTTGTCAATTATTAACGTTTCGAGGTGAGTTTCGATTGCTCTGCAACCCCTGTAAACCCTCAAATTCTTTTTATATTTTATTGTTATTTTTTAACACTTAAACTTTCAAACATTGATAACGAATCAATGATTAAATTGTTTAGCAGGACAAATATAACTTTTCAGACCTTTTATTCTCTTATTTTCTCCGTTAGTTTTTGCACTAACTTATAATTAAAGAAGAATTCCTTGGCTATCACCCTGATAATGGTATAAACAGGTATGGCTAAAAACATGCCTATAATACCTGACATATAACCGGCTGCGAGAATAAGAATAAATATTTCAAGTGGATGCGCCCTTACACTAGCGGAGAAAATAAAAGGCTGGAAAATAATATTGTCTAACAACTGAACCATTAAGAAAACGATGAATACACCAAACATATATGGCACAAAGTCGGGTGGTACAGCGGCCTGAACATAAACAACAAGGGCCACAAGGAATCCGAAAAACGCCCCGATAAGTGGTCCCATATATGGTATAACATTCACAAAGCCGGCAAACATGCCAATGATCACTGCATGCTGCATTTCAATACCAACAACAACTAATCCTAATGTTACAAACAGGCTGATCAGTGTTATTTGAATAATGATACCAATAAAGTAGCGCCTCAGCAGTGTTTTAATGGAGGAAAGGACATGTTTGATTCCTTCTTCGTGATGGCTGGGAATAAAAAGCAGGAGACCCTGCACGATCAACCATTCTTCTTTTAAAAAGAAAAAGGTGATAAACGATACACTGAAGGCGAAAATAAAAACACCCCCCAGGAAGCTTACAAGAGTTGCGGCAATACCACGCAGTCTTGAAAAGTCGAAAAAAGTAAGGGCTGTTTCTTTTATCTGATCCTGAATGACCTGTAATCCGGCTTTACCAAAATCAGTTTCTTTTAAGGGTTCAGCAAGCGAGCCAAGCAGGCGGTCAGCTGTTTCAAACACGGCATCCAGATCAACGCTTGACAAAAAGTGCACTTCTTTAACGATGAAGGGCACACTGATACGAAAGAAGATGAGAATAAACACCCAGAGGGTAAGAACCGTCAGCAGTGCTCCAAGCGCGTTGGAAGGTCGCCATGATCTGATTCTTACTTTTTTTATCAGGTCAAAGATAGGACGGGCAACCAGTGAAAGAACAGCCGAAACAATTAAAAATGAAACAACAGCACGGAAATACCAAATCAGCATAATTGACAAAATCGCAACTATCAGCCAGATGATATATTTAAGCCGTTCTCCCATTTCATAAGCACTTAATACACTATATAAGCACGTGAAATAATCGTCCAAAATCAAGGTCAACGGCAGAAATAATATGCCTGTTAGTCAAATAATTCATTGTGTTTATCACAAATATTCAGTCATTAACCACAAGCACTGATGATTACAGTGAAATGCCTCGCATGTAAACACTATTTTTATGGCTCCAACACCTAACAAGTTATATATGAGAGGAGCAATTGTAGGCGATATCATTGGCTCGGCATTTATTGATTCGCCACAACCAGCAGTTAAATTTCAACTATTAAAACCATTCTCGGCATACACCGATGATACTGTATTAACGATCTCAACGGCTGATGCTATTCTATCAGGCAAGTCGTACAAGGAGGCTTTAAAGGAGTGGACACGTGCATATCCCACAGCCGGTTACCAGTCAAAGTTTCTTGAATGGGCTTTATCCAATAATGAAGATGAGGCGTACCACAGTTCGGGCGATGGTGCTGCACGTCGTGTCAGTCCCATTGGTTATTCGGCACTTTCATTGGATGAGGCTTTACTTGAGGCCAAAAAAGCAACGGTAGTCACTCACAAGGATGAAGCGAAAGTGCAAGCCAGCCAGGCATTATGCGGAACAATTTATTTAGCTAAAACAGGTCATAATAAGACAACCATTAAAGAATTCCTTATTCATGACATGGGTTATAAGCTACCTGATACTTTAACGAAAGATTGTACTGAAAAATTTAAACAGCAGTATCAATCTCCAGTTCCATGCGCAATAATGGCTGTCCTTAACTCTGACAGTTTTGAGGAATCAATACGGCGTGCCATTTGGCTTGATGGACCCAGCAACACTCTGGGAAGCATTACCGGAGCTGTGGCACAGGCTTATTTCAAACACATACCAAAATCCATTATTCGCAAATCTTTATCGCGACTATCTGATGATCTGGATACAACCTTAAGCCGGTTTGAAGAAAAATACTGCTCCCGACTGATCATCGACAAAAAGGAAATACAATTTAATTTTCATTAGGAGATACCTTTGAGGAAAGGCGTCTGAAAACATATTCGCTTCCTCAATCAAAAATAAAAATGGCCGGTAAAACTACCGGCCATTTTCATATTATATCTGTAATGGTTTCTTTACTTTTTCATCCAGCAATGCGAGCTTGAGTACATCAGACACTTCTTTTACGAAGTGGAATTCCAGTCCTTCCAGGTAGATATCATTGATTTCATGGATATCCTTTTGGTTTTCCTGCGAAAGAATTATATCAGTGATACCGGCACGTTTCGCTGCCAGGATCTTTTCTTTGATACCTCCCACAGGCAATACTTTCCCACGTAATGTGATCTCACCTGTCATGGCCAGGCGTGCACGTACTTTTCGTTGTGTAAATGCCGACGCCAGTGAAGTGACCATGGTTACACCTGCAGATGGACCATCTTTAGGAATTGCTCCTTCCGGTACGTGAACATGTACATTCCATTCATCAAAAGCCTCCGTTTTAATATTAAGTGCTTCAGCATTGGCACGCAGGTATTCAAGCGCCAATAGAGCCGACTCCTTCATGACATCACCGAGGTTACCCGTCAAGGTTAATTTTCCTTTCCCTTTACTTAAGCTTGTCTCTACAAAAAGAATCTCACCGCCAACAGCCGTCCATGCCAATCCGGTCACTACACCAGCCGTTGAATTATCCTGCCATTTATCTTTTGAGAAACGTTCTACTCCCAAATGGACCGAAACATCCTTAACAGCTATCGTCTTCTTTACTTCCTCGTTCTTAGCGATCTTTAAAGCTATTTTACGACACAACTTAGCCAGTACTTTATCCAGCTCACGAACACCCGACTCTCTTGTGTAGGCCTCTACAATGTATGATAGTACTTTTTTGCTGACGGATATGGTTCCTTTTGAAATACCGTGATTCTCCATCTGCTTTGGTAACAAATGGCGCTTGGCGATTTCGGTTTTTTCCTCAAGGATATATCCACTAACATTGATCAGCTCCATACGGTCAAGCAGCGGCTGTGAAATGCTTCCAAGTGTATTAGCCGTAGCTACAAACATGGTCTTTGACAGGTCAAAATCCACTTCCAGGAAGTTATCGTGAAAGTGCTCATTCTGTTCAGGATCCAGCACTTCCAGCAATGCTGCCGACGGATCACCATGTGCACTTGCATTCACTTTATCAATCTCATCAAGTATAAATACAGGGTTGGCTGCTCCGGCCTTTTTTATACTCTGTATAATGCGTCCCGGCATTGCGCCAATATAGGTTTTTCTGTGTCCGCGTATTTCGGCCTCGTCGTGCACACCACCCAGTGACATACGCACATATTTACGCCCCAGTGATTCGGCAATGGATTTACCCAATGATGTTTTACCAACTCCCGGAGGGCCATATAAACAAATGATCGGCGATTTCAGCTCGCCTTTCAGCTTTAATACAGCCAGGTGTTCAAGGATACGCTCTTTCACTTTATCCAATCCGTAGTGATCACGGTCTAATATACGTTCGGCACGATTTAAATCGTAATTATCCTTTGTGTATTCATTCCATGGCAGATCAATAAGTGTTTGCAGGTAGTTATGCTGCACCGAGTATTCACCTGCCGCAGGGTTAAGGCGTTGTAACTTATCCAATTCTTTCTTGAATAAATCCTTCACCTCTTTGCTCCACTTCTTTTTCTTCGCCTTCTCTTTCAGGTCCCTTATCTCCTGCTCAATCGGGCTTGAACCCAATTCATCCTGGATAGTCTTGATCTGCTGCTGCAACATGTATTCGCGCTGTTGCTGGTCAATATCAAGTTTCACCTTACTCTGGATATCAGACTTGAGCTCTTGCATCTGCACCTCACGTGCTAAATGTTCGAGCAGTAGCATACCACGGTCGAATAAACTATTTTTAGCTAATAATTCCTGCTTTTCATCTACACTAATTTCCGAATTAGAGCATACGAAATTTATCAGAAAACCATCGTTCTCAATATTTTTAACAGCAAAAGACGCTTCGGGTGGCACATTTGAATTAGCCTTTATCACACGAAGCGATAAATCTTTTATTGAGCTAACAACCGCTTCAAACTCATTATGTTGTTCCTCATCTTTTTCATCTTCCAGTCCCTTTACCTTGGCCATATGGTATGGCTCATCAGTAATCATCTCTTCCAGCTGAAAACGTTTCTTACCCTGGATAATGACAGAAGTAGAATTGTCAGGCATTTCCAATACCTTAATGACTTTCGCTACAGTACCAACTTCAAACAAGTCGTCTCTTTCCGGATTATCAACCTTCACGTCTTTCTGTGCGATGGCACCAAATACGCCCTTTGACTTCTGAATTTCACGAATCAACTTCAGAGATTTCTCACGACCAATAGAAATGGGAATGATTACTCCCGGAAACAACACCGTATTTCGCAGCGGTAATATTGGCAAGATGTCAGGCACTTCGAAAGCACTGACATTTTGTTCATCTTCATCCGTTACAATCGGAATAAACTCAGCATCAGACTCAAAAACATCAGACATAAGCACCTTACTTAAACCAAATTTATTATTATCCATATCTTAATTCTCTAAATCAATGTCAATAAATGACAATTTGTCGGCAGTTATACAATAAACATACCTCTTCCCTTAATGTCAATTGGCGTGCCAAAAATCAGCGCAATGACGTTCGGTACTTTTGTGTGAAATCAAATACATCTTCCAGTACTTTCACATCCTCTTCCTTCATTTCCACATTACGTCGCGCCATAGCCATACGCCCTGTCTTTTCAACCGCTTTTAAGTGATTAACCTTATAGCCCTGTGGTCCGCCTATCACGAATGATGGCACAAAGTTTCGGGGAAAACCACTGCCAAATATGTTACTGCCAACACCAACCACTGTTCCTGAGTTAAAAGAAGTATTAATGGCGCAGCGCGAGTAGTCACCCATAACCAAACCACAGAATTGCAGGTTTGTTCTTCCAAACCTCTCCGTTGAATAATCCCATAACTTAACCATGGCAAAATCATTCTTCAGATTTGAGGTATTCGTATCCGCCCCCAGGTTGCACCATTCTCCTAACACCGAATCACCCAAATACCCGTCGTGTACTTTATTGGAGTAACCTGTAATGACAGAGTTACTTACTTCACCACCTACCTTAGACCAGGGACCAATGGTTGCACCCTGCAAAATCTTGGCACCCATGCTTATCTGGGCTGACTCACACAGAGCAATTGGTCCGCGTAGCATAGCTCCTTCAAGTATTTTCGCATTTTTACCGATATAGATTGGTCCATCCTGCGGATTCAGGTAACAATATTCAACCTGTGCACCTTCTTCAATAAAAATCTGCTCTGCTATTTCAGGATTTTTATTAGCTCCAACAACAGTAACAGTTTCATCTATTGCCTGCGATCGACGACCAGCCGTTAAGCACTTAAAATCCCTTTTTATCTCTTCCTGGTTATGAGGAATCAGCTTAAAGATCTTATCAATCAATGTATATTCACCCTCGTATTCAATGACAGCAACAGGAGAGTAATCACCTGATTCAATAACTGTTTTCAGATCGGCACTGCCCCGAGCAGCCAATAGTTCGCCCTTCTGAAATAAGGCCTCACCCTTATCCAGATTTTTTACCTGATCAACAAGCGCCTCATTAGGCAGGACCGATGCCGATATGTAGATATTATCATCAGTCAGATTTAACTCAAACTTAGTGTTCAGCAGATCAGTCGACAAATAACTGCCCTTACCATTGAGCCACAATTCCCATTTTTCTTTTATGGTTAGTATACCAATGCGTATGGCAGCCTGCGGACGAGTGAAGCATAGCGGTAACATACCGCCACGATATTGATTATCAAAGAGTATTAAATTCATAGGACAACGATTAATTACAAAAGCAATTTACGATTATTGTAAAAAAAAAGCTCCGGAAAATCCGAAGCTTTATATTTTTGTCTCCAAGCGTAAATTATTTGCGCTTATCGAAGTGCTTTTGGTATCTGCTCATGAACTTATCTACACGTCCTGCAGTATCAACAAGTTTCATCTTACCTGTATAAAATGGGTGAGAAGTACTTGAGATTTCTAATTTAACCTGAGGATATTCAACTCCGTCGATTTCAACAGTATCTTTAGTGTTAACAGTAGAACGAGTGATGAACGTATCCCCATTTGACATGTCGGTAAAAGCTACCAATCTGTAATTGTCTGGATGAATGCCCTGTTTCATTGCTATATAATTTAATTCTTTATTTTTCTTATTCGTATCGGGCTGCAAAGGTAAATTATAAATTTTAACCTGCAAAGCTTTTAATGCATTTAATCTCTGAAATTTATAATTCTTTTTCACTTTGTGCATTATACTTCGTATCTACAGGGATGGCAGAAGCTCTAACTTTTTCTTGTCCTGACTGATTAAAAACATATCGGTAGGTAATGTGTTTTTTACCGAATGAAGCACCCATAGACTCTTGTAAAACACGCATTTTAGGGTTAAAATCACCCACCCACGACAACTCTAACTCTTTGAGGTGCGGGTTTTTATCCACAGCTCCCTGCAAATGCCAGAATAATCCTGACTCAATACCTGAACGTTGAAATTTAGGAATGACACCAAGGATAACCACGCGCGCTCGCGTCATGTATTTATTACGCTTCATATATAAAAAGCGAAGTTTGTTCCATAAATTCATTTTCCCGTTAAAATGTTTCAGAATTTGATTAACATCGGGAAATAGTACTAAAAATCCGATGGGTTTACCCTCATGATAGGCATACCAGATCAATTCTTCCTTCATAAAAGCCTTTGCTTTCATCATGGTTGCCTTCAATCCCTTTTTATCAATTGGCGTAAAGTTTTCATGAAACCGCCATGCATCATTATAAACCGTTTCGAAATCGTCAATAAAGCGATCGGCCTCACTTATTTTAAAATGCCTGAAACTGAATCCTTCCTTTTTGACCACCCAGCCGGCAATTTTCCAGAAACGCTCAGGGAAAGGCGTCGTCAAATCCAAATGGTTGGTTATTTGCTCAAAATAGGTTGAGAAGCCATAAGCCTCAAAAAGGTCTTTGTAATAAGGGGGATTGTATTGCATACCGAAACCGGGCTGAGTGAATCCTTCGACGAGGCAACCCCAAAAGTTATCGTTCTCGCCAAAGTTAATGGGGCCATCCATGGCCTCCATTTTATTCTCTTTTAACCAGGCCTGTGCTGTATCAAATAATAAAAAGGCGGCCTTCTGATCATTAATACATTCAAAAAATCCCATTCCTCCCGTTGGCTGCTCAAATCCATCGGCTTTCTTATAGTTTATAAAAGCAGCGATTCGCCCTATGACTTTATCATCATCTGCCAGCAGGATATAACGTGTAGCCTTACCATGTTCCCAAAAGCTATTTTGAGAAGCATCAAAAACTTCGTTTATCATCCCATCAAGCGGACGCACATAGGCCGTATCGTTTTTATAAATATCTTCAACAACATCTAAAAACAATCGCTCGCTTCTCTTATCGTTTACTTCAAGTATTCTCATTCAACAGACGATTAAAAAAAATGGTGAACCTAAGGGCTCACTACAAAAATATACGATTTAATGAATTATCCTAGAAATACAGAAGCGTATGCATAAATACCATAAAAAAAAGCGAATCATTACGATTCGCTTTTCCATATATCTATATAAGGTGGTTTAAAAAGAAAACCATGAACCATAGTCTTCAGGCGATTTGCATGGAACAGCTTTATGAAAATACTCATTACGGGCAGCTACATATTCGTAATCGCCTTCCATTTCGCGCCAGTTCTGAGCGATGTCTCTAACCGCATTAATTAAATAATCTACATCCTTATCGGTCATGGTTGGATGGACAGACATACGAATCCATCCAGGTTTTTCAGATAAGTCGCCTTTATTAATCTTACTGGTAATTTTATTTGATGTATAATAATCAACGTGTAATAAATAATGCCCATAGGTTCCGGCACATGAACAACCACCACGGACCTGAATACCATAGTGATCATTTAACAAGCGGACAGCCAGGTTAAAGTGGAGATCATCAATATAAAAGGACATGGCTCCCAAACGCTTTTCAACATTGTCTGCCAGTATGTTCATACCTGGTATCTGACGAAATTCCCTGAAAATTTTTTCTATTATTTCATCTTCTCGAGCATGAATGTTTTCAACACCCATTTCCTCCTTTAGCTTAATAACCAGTGCAGCCTTGATGGATTGAAGGAAACCAGGGGTACCTCCATCTTCACGAGCTTCAATATCATCTATATACCGGTATTTACCCCAGCGATTGGTCCAGTCAACCGTTCCTCCACCAGAGTTATCAGGTGCTGAATTATGGTACAAAGCGCGGTTAAACACCATTACACCGGAACTTCCGGGGCCTCCCAAAAACTTATGAGGAGAGAAAAAGATGGCATCCAGACTCTCCATTGGATCACCCGGGTGCATATTAATTTTGTCATAGGGAGCTGATGCGGCAAAATCAACAAAACAGAATCCACCGTTTTCGTGCATGATACGTGCTAATTCATAATAAGGTGTTCGCACACCAGTCACATTGGAACACGCGCTAAAAGATCCGATCTTTAAAGTTCTGTTACTATATTTTTGAACCTCGCGACGTAAAGCATCCGGATCAACCAATAATTGATCATCAGGCTCAATAACCACTACATCGGCATTGGTTTCAAGCCATGAAGTATGGTTAGAGTGGTGCTCGAGGTGAGTCAAAAAGACAACAGGGCGCTCATCAACAGGCACCGAACAAAAACGTTGGGCCTGCTCCGGAACACGCATTCCCAATATCCGCTGTAGTTTGTTAATTACATTGGTCATTCCAAAACCAGCTGTAATAATTATATCTTCAGGCCCGGCATTGACATGTTCTTTTATGACATTATGAGACTGCTTATAAATGTTTGTCATTATCAAGCCTGTATCGCTTGATTCTGAATGTGTATTAGCCACCATTGGACCAATTTTATCCTTCATCAATTCTTCAATTGGCTCATATAATCGACCACTGGCAATCCAATCGGCATAAATCAAAGGTTTTTTACCATAAGGCGTTTCTATAACGGCGTCACACCCTATGGTATTCTTTCTGTATTTCTCAAAATATCGCTCCAATGTACTCATGAAAACCTGATTTAAATTTACTACCTACTACAGACAATATTAGATTTCTCAGCTATTAAAACAGCCTGCTGTTCCGACTACACGCATGTTTAATGTCTCTCATTCGCGCATACCACATCCCTCTGACGAGCACACATGAAATAATCGGACAAGAGAAAACGTTATACCTGCTTCCTCACAAATATATATAATTAAGTGATTACTCAAACATGACTTTCACCCAAGACACTCACTTTCAAACCTGTATATATTCACTTATTTGCCATTAATAAAATCAATCTCAGTAAGCAGTTCCTGGCCTAAAACCTGTTTATTCCTATCATTTTCTTTACTTAATAAGCTGGCAAATTCAACAATTTCCGCAGTCTCCTGTACGCAATAACGTAACTTCATTCTTAATGCAAATGATAACGCTTTAACGATAAATAAGTCCTGTGCATGGTCAAATGACTCCATCAGGATTGATGAGTGAGGCGTGTCAATTTTCGCATCTACCTGAAGCTGCCGACCAATGGTATATAATGCTGTCGCTTTCAGGTAATTATTATCACAATTAACCCACTCTATCAGCAGCTCTTTTCCTATATCAATACGCGCCCATAAGAACATTGCTGTTCGCTCAACCAGATCCTTATTACTGATTTGTTTAGACCATTCTCTGCAAATATCTTCTGTCATTTTTTCGGCTGGAACAATCAAAGCAGCCAATAACATCATTTCCCTGACCTCAGAATACCACATACGCTCGGCCAGTTCATAACTTGCCGGAGTTCGTTTGGCCAATTGCTTTAAATGGGGTATTCCAACGCCATAATTAATGCGATAATGTATTCCACTTTCTTCCATTTGAGAAGTAGTGGCTCCATTCATGTGCAATTTAAGTTGATTAAGCACCCACTCCAATTCCTTTTCTACCTTCTGATTCTCAATAAAAAACCTCATATCTCCCATTTATAAACGTATACAAAGGAAAAGTTTTTTTTGTTTTTTTTTGATTGTTCTTGCAAATATTAAATCACAAATACTATCTTTGCAATCGCAAAAACAAAAATGGTGGTTGTAGCTCAGCTGGTTAGAGCGCTGGATTGTGGTTCCAGAGGTCGCCGGTTCGAAACCGGTCTTCCACCCAAAAGCCTCAGTTAGAAATAACTGAGGCTTTTTTTGTTTAATAAATTAGTGATTTGCATGAGTAAACTTATCATACCTCAAAAGAGTTTTCGTAACTGCATACTCGCTATTCAACCTGTTATACTTTATAATTCATTCCTATTATCGTCATTTTTTCTTCTATTATCATTGAACGAACATTGAACGAACATTGAACGAACCTCAGGTTTTTAGTTTGGATCAATTCATTTCATTCAGATAAATAACTAATAAAGATTCAGGTTTGCATCGTAAAAAAAAGAGCCTTGCCATTACGGCAAGACTCCTCCACATTTATCACACTAATTAATAACCTTAAACAAGGTACTATGAATCGTTTAAATCACTGAGTTACCAAAATCATGAGGCCGATATTGAAAACAGGTTAATACATCACAATATCGCGAATTACCAGACCCGGATCTAAAAAGTAAATTTTCAGATCAATCTTCTCACCTTTCTTTGCGGGGGAAGTGATCTTACGCGATGTAAATCCCCTTATTACATTATCCTGCCATTCAGGTGTAAATTCATCTGCCTGCACATCAAAAATCTGCGGTTTCGCGCCATTCACCGAAACTGCATAACTCAGCGTCCTGCCATCGTGTACACGCTGCGTCGGCAAGGTTCTGATCTCTATCTCAGAACAATCTTTTTCAACAGCTATAGCGTATTCTATCCAGGCCGCTTTATTCCACTGATCCGGGTTTAGTGATGGCGATGTAAACGGCATGATTGAAACACCACTTCCCATTCCCATGCCCGGGGTAACAGTAACAGTTGATTCTTTTGTATTCTGATGCGCCACAAATTCACCCGCCAATAGTTGTTGCTTATAGTCAGGGCGTGACGGCGGATACCATCCAATGTGTATGTTTCCGATGTGAAGCAGTGAATCAGGTAAAGTAAGGCTTAATGTATTCCGGCCTTTTCTAAGCTTAGCCATTCCCAGCTTGTACCAAACAGGAGCTGCTGCCCTGGTATGCCAGATGTTACCAATATGCTTCAACTCGCAACCAAGACTATCCTCATTCACAAAAAGCCTGTATGATGGTGTATAGCTTGTTGGTATGCTTGCAAAGATCCATACAGGCATTTCTCCATCCTTATCCGACTTCCAGCTGTAATGACCAGGCAATAAAGTTTGAACAGGACTGTTGTCACCATCAGCCTGCCGCAATACCCCATCTTTGAAAATAAGAGGTTCATCACATTTGACATTGTTTAAAACAACGGTGTGTGCCTGTGGTGACTTACGGGCTGCCATTACCAATTCCCTTGTTGCCACTTCGGGCATTTTATCACTCATCCATGGATGCCAGCTCATGATATGGTTCCACTTGCCACCGCTGTTTACAGCATTGTAAAAGTGGGTAATCGAATCCAATTGCATATGGCATGACAATGCCTGACTGGCGTCCTCCAGCGCGCTTATATCACCTATCGCGGCCTTTTGAAGGCTTCTTCTTGCCAGCAGGTTACGCTCATTCATATAGTGGCAGCCCAGTACCGGGTACTCGACCAATTGATAGAATGCCGGCTTTAAGTTATCCGGCACCTGCTCCATAAGTCTGCTGGCGCGTCCAGCCAAATCTCTGTACTCCTGAATTCGCTGATTCAGTTCTTCCGGGGAATAATCCAGTCGATAGCAATGTTCCGGCTTACCTGATTCGGCTAAGCGGTAATAGTCCGACATAAGATCGGCGATACTTTCTGCCATTGCATTACCAAAAGTCAGTCCGGCCCACTCCCTGTTGAACAGATGCGCGTTTGAAGGTGTCCAGCGGTTTATATCATAAGCCATTTGAAGCGCAAAGGTTAACTCTTTTTCATGCGGCTTAATATCTCCCACGTTAAACATCCATATTCTATCAGCACCATATTCATATGCCTTTGTCATTTCATAAGCCACAAGCATTGGAGAGATGGTATTAAGCCAAAGGTAACCTTCAGGCGTTCCTAAAAGTGAAAGGTGGTAATACACGCCTGAGCCTCCACTACGTTTCTGTTCATCAGGGGTGCACAACTGACGCGTATAACCATGGTTATCATCAGCCCATAAGAGGGTCACATCGTCGGGAACCTCAAGACCGTTCTGATAGGTCACCAGCACTTCTTTATAGGTGCATAAAACCTGTGGAATATCTTCTGCGTTTTGCCCCACTGCATCTTGCAATATCTGTCGCTGGTCAGTGATGGACTGCCTCGTAATATCCACCATCTCTTCAATGCTTTCTGCACCCTGCATCTCAATATCTTCGGTGCCCCTCATCCCAAGCGTGAAAATATTCTCATAATGTTTGGTTCGGTCAATCCTTTCTTTCCAGAAAGAATTGATCCTATCGGCATTGACTTTATAATTCCATGGTCCTTGCTGATCCTCATTCCATTCGGTCATGGTATTGCAGTGCATCTGCTCGCAATGTGAGGTACCGATGACAATGGCATAATTATCGGCTACGACCGGATTTTCGTCATAATAATAAAACGGCTTTGTACAGGCGTGCATGGCAGGCCAGCAATAGTTGGCCTTGAGCCGTAACATTAATTCAAAGACACGGGTATAGGTTTTGGGTCCTATATCTCCAATGTTTGTTTCATAGGTTTTACGCGCCCATACATTCAGTCCCCCAAATCCTTCATCATTAATGAATATACCTCGATATTTCACAGATGGCGGACCCTGGACGTACTTCCCTTTTTTGATATACAGCTCCTTCCTTTTCTCAGGAACAATATCTGCCCACCAGTACCAGGGTGAAACACCCATACTTTCAGAAAGAGTAAAGACACCGAAGGCAGTACCCCGCCGATCACTTCCTGCAATAACCAGGGCCTGATCAACACCACTCATGGGTTGCTCAATTGTGGCCATAACAAATGATTCCCACTTTCCTTTAACAGTGCTCACATCCAGCTTTTTCTCTTCTATCAGTTTATCAATCAACTGACTTCGCCCAATGGTACCTATTAAAACAACCGGTCCGTCAACATCGGGAACACCATTGGCAATAAGCGGTCGTTTTCCTGTTACCAGCTCAAGGTCGTCAGCTAAATGCTCCGTCACCTTAGCAACAACAGTGTGATCTGTTGCTTCAAAATACAGGCCTGCACAAGTCCCTTCTTTAACCAGAGGAAAGGTATTGGAGCCCGGTGATTCTGATATATCAAGTTTAAGCGTCTGAGCCTTGTTTACTGTTAAGTTTAAAAAGACGATCAGCAGGATGAACATCAGTCTCAGCCCTGTTTTCATATAATTATTCATCATTTTATACTATGCGTTAATAACTATCTATCAGTGACTTTATCTGCACCACCTGCCTTTTTACCTTATCTACAGATTCATTGCAGGTAAAGCTGATTATTCTATTTTCACCAGGGATCAGATCAAAGTAATTATCCGAGAGAGATCCCTCCAGTTCAGGAAAAGTAAGACAAACATCTTTTGCCAGTGACTTAGCACCCAGTGTTATCTGAAGCGTTTTATCATTCAGTTTTTCAATGGTGTAGCTTATCTCCGGCTTCTCTAAATTCAGATCTTTTGGTGCCTCGAAATAAAGATTGTTCTGAGCCGTTGCCGATCCATCTTCCATCAGCTTTGCGCTCAACACCACCTCACTTGTTTGATGCCCTTTCAGTATACTGCCAAGGGGCATGCTGAGCATTCGTTGGCTTGTATTTGCCGGAACCGTCACTTTATGCCTAAGCTCCTCTATTATTTCCCCTTTAAAATCCATTAAAGTGATCAATAATTCACCTTTCTCTTCCTTAAACCTATCTGAAACAAGGTAAATGTTAACACTATCCTTTTCAATTACCGGCGACAACAGGACAGGAGCATAGGCATCCCGCACTTTGTAATGAAGAGCTTTCCATCGGTTATAATAATCCACCGATGACCATGAAGCTACCGGCCAACAATCATTAAGCTGCCAGTATAGTGTGCCCATGCAGAAAGGCATGGAACGGCGATGTGCTTCAATGGCCATCTTTATTCCTTTAGCCTGCAATACCTGGCTCACATACACATATGACTCAAAATCTTTAGGCCATTGATAATCGCGCTTAAGGTAAGTGTCAATAACCGGATAACCGATACGATGCTTTTGATGATTCTTCATCACTTCAGTATCGATGCTTCTATCTTCGGGCAAGGTAAACGCCTCAATGGTTTTCATTTCAGGTAATGACTGAAAACCATACTCACTCATAAAGCGAGGAATGTTTTCTTTTTCAAGAAACACCTCAAAGGGATCCTGAGCATGCCACACGGCCCAAAGGTGCGAATCCCCATCACTATTTACCGGATAACCCCAGCCGTACTTTGGCGATGATGGCCAGTAATCTTTCCCAGTGTCATATTCTTCAATCACTTCGGGTAATAATTCTTCAAATAGAAGTAAATAGTCATTCCAGACTTTTGCAGAATCTTCTTTCTTGAATTTGCTTGGCCAGCGCCAATCTCTCCAGCCTATGTAGTTTTCGTTGTTTCCGCACCATAGCGCTAAAGATGCATGGTTGCGCAAGCGCTTCACATTATCAATAGCTTCTTGCTTAACATTCTCAAGATAATCAGCTTCACCCGGGTACATGCTACAAGCAAACATAAAATCCTGCCAAACCAATATCCCATGCTCATCGCATAAATCATAGAAGTAATCTTCTTCATAAAAGCCGCCACCCCAAACACGTATCATATTCATGTTGGCATCCAGTGCATGTTGGATGACACGACGATAATCGGCAGAGTCGACCTTGCTCTGAAAACTTTCCTGGGGAATGTAGTTGGCACCTTTTGCAAATACAGGAACACCATTTAACTCAAAGTGAAATGATGAGCCCAGATCATCGGGATTCTGTACCAGTTTAATATCACGAATACCAACATTTGTTTCTTTACTATCTAACAATTGGCTTTTACACACCAAACTTGTTTTGACTTCGTATAAGTTGGCTTCTCCTAGTCCGTTTGACCACCATAATTCAGGATTTTCTATCTGGAAATCGCAAGCCAGTTGGTTAAGTCCCTTCTTAAGGGAAACATCTATTTGTTCTTTTATACCTGCGCCCTCTACCTCAACAATTAAAGCAGCTTCCAGCAATTCCGACGCTTCAACTGAAATACTGGCACTCAGCTCAGCCAGCTTCTTATCGACACTTTTCTGAATAATGTGTGCATCAGTAATTACCGCATCTGACCATGCTTTGAGATACACGGGGCGCCATACACCTGCTGTGATAAAAACAGGCCCCCAGTCCCAACCAAAATGAAAGGCCGGTTTACGCGAATAGGCATAATCATCAAATAGAGGAACACTGTCTGCCAGACGCTTATCTTTATTGACCTGAACGGCATTTTGAAAAGTAATCTGCAAGGAATTTTCGCCCGGCACTAAATACTCCTTTGCGTTCAACTGCCATCGGCGAAAATAATTATCGGCCGACAAAATATGATTTTCATTTAAATACACTTCTGCATAGGTATCCAGACCTTCAAAACACAACTCAACTGCATCATGCCTCAACAACTTTTCAGTAACATTAAAGGTCGTTTTATATACCCAGTCGCGCTCGCCAATCCATTGCAGTTCTTTTTCATTATTACGGTAGTAGGGTTCTTCAATAATTTGATTAGTGAATAAGTCCATATGAACTGAACCGGGGACTTTGGCCGGCAGAAAATCAGAACTGTTCTTTTCGGCAAAAAACCAATCGCCGTCGCTCAGCTTGATTTCCTGTGGAACCCTGTTTTCATAGTGAACTGTACAAGCATTGAGAATTACCATGCAGGAAAGTGCAAAAAATATAATTTGTTTCATTTTGTAGTATTTTCAGTTAACGAACATGCTTTGTGAGTACTATTTTGTTTATTATTTAAATTGGTCATATTCGGGATTGATACACTGCTCGCCCCATCGGTTAAACATGAAGCGTAAACCATCAGCACCTTCAGGGTACTGCCCTTTATCATCGGTTTCCTGCTCCCATGCATTTAATATGGATCGCATTTGTAGCAATTGAGTTTCATAGGCCTTGTCAGCCGCCAAGTTATGAATCATATGAGGATCGGTATTGATATGATACAGTTCTTCTGATGGCCGTTCATCAGACCAGAACATCCCTGAAATATCGTCCAGCATATTTTCACTTGCTAAGGCACGCATCCTTTGGGTAATGTCCCATTCATCGCGATAGTTAGCCTGCATATAAGGACGCTCAGGAAAGTAGTTTTTAATGTATCGAAACTCTTTTGTTCGAACCGTACGAATGCGATCGATGGTAAAATCGCAGCGGTCACGCGTAGATATAACATATTCTCGCGGCGAATAATCAGTCGATAAAAAATCGATGCCTTCGGTATATAAAGGGATGTCAATTTGAGCTAAACCAAGACTCGTTATTCCGATATCCAGGCCACTAATTAAGTCATCATTAACAGAGCCTTTTTTAATGACACCATCTTTGCCAAAATAGGCTAGCACAAATGGCACATTGGTACCTGCATCATACAAAAATTGCTTATGACGCCACAGGCGCATGCCATGATCGGAAAAGAAAAAGATGTAGGTATTTTCCAGTAAACCATCGGATTTCAATCGTTCAATTATCTGCCCTACTTCATCATCTGTAAGCTCTACACATGCGAGATGATCAGCCAGTTCCTGACGTATAAAGGCTGAATCCGGATAATATGGCGGTACTTCAATCGAACTCGGATCTATAGGTCTAATTACCTTCTCTTTAAACTTGCGGTTATAAATGTGCTTGTTGCCATATAATTGAATCTGACCAAAAAATGGTTGTCCTTCGTCACGGGCATTCCAGTCGATTTTTAAGCCCTGCATGCCATACATGCCAATTGAACGAAATGCACCTTCATAGATATTCCTACGGTCATACCAGAAGTTATAATCATCTTTACCATGGTTGAAGGTGAAATAGCCCGCTTCTTTAAATAACTCAGGAATTGTTTGAATGGTATCAGGCAGAAAAATGGCTGAAGCCAAATCGCGACTGCTATGGTGATTATGCAATCCCAATGTGGTAGGCATCAGTCCGGTAATGATACCTGAGCGTACAGAAGAGCAGACACTGGCTGGCATGTGTATATTGGTAAATAATATGCCATTTTCAGCCAGGTTATCCACATTGGGAGTACTTACCAATTTATTGCCATAACACGCAAAATCAGGACTTAAATCTTCAACATAAATCCACAGTATATTAGGTCTATCGGGTTTCTTATGCGAACAGGATAAAGCTAAAAAGCAAATCCCCAATATCAACAACGATTGTAGTTTATTCATAGCTGAATTATTAGATTCATTTTTGGGCTTATACCAATATTACTGGCTTAAGGCACTTTCACGAACTGTGTATTTCAAAAAGGCTTCGGGGCCAATACCGCAATAAGTATTTCCTGCACCAAGGTCTTTTACGCGTCCACTCATAAAGTCAGCATACCAGTCCATCCATGGGTATGTATATTTATATTTTTCAGCAGCATGCAAAACCAGTCCATCGCCACCTTTCTCGGGCAATCGTTCGCCACAGTCCTGGAAATAATTCTCACCAACAGTGTGTAACCACTCGTGAACCCATACGCCCGGATCATTCTCTTTGTACCAATTAATGTTTTTATTAATGTCGTCGCCAGCATCAAATTTGATGGTGATATACCCTGTTTTTATCGGGTCATTTATAGGATCGGTCCAGGCTAATCCAAAGTAGGAACTCTTAAAACTGCAATCGCCATCAGACTCACGCCAAAACACAAAAACAGCATCATAATTACCAGGTTTTACTTCTGGCAAAAGTTCGGTAATAGATTCCGGTTCGAGGGTAAACCAGGTATTGCTGGCCTTGTGTAATTCAATAGGTGTGGTAATATCAACGCGCTCTACCTCCCATTTAGTGGTATTGTAGGAAAATGGGTGAAACTGATTATCGATGCTCCATTGGAAAAAATCAAACCCGGCATCTAACTCTTCCTGGCTAAAAGAAGAACTGCACTGACCATCGACACTATTGCCGGTGACTTCCTGAACACCAACCCAGAGTGCCTTCCATACTTTAGGTTCTGGCACATCCTGCATTGTGAGGTGCAGTTCTGTATCTTCACTGATGGTAAGCTCCTGACGCAGGTATTGTTTTGAGGCTTCAGCAGTGACTGAAATCACATGTTCTCCTTTGCTCACTTTAAACTTAGCTGGTGTGGTATACCCGGTATACTGCCCATCTAAATAGATGTGTCCTTGCTCTTCGGCAGTGACTTTTAGCAAATGCGATGAAGTTTGTTTATCTGTATTTGTGTCACAGGCCATTATACCAAAAGCAATAGCCAGAAATAATACTGTTATTTTTTTCATTTTCAATGTGTTTGATAAGGTTGTATTGTTAGAAATTTAGATGTTAATACCCGGTTCGGACTATCGGTAACGGTATACACCGCACCCAGCCCAAACTTGATTTACCTATGTATTTTCTTATTTATTGTACAGGACGGAGAATGGCAGCAAAACCACCTCCTTTGGCCAAATGAACGTTTAGCCTATCGTTTTGAGTAACCTTGATTACTTCAACCTTGTAGTCCTGCGCATATTTATTGGCATTGACACCATCCTTAAAAAGTTCTATTTCATATGTTCCTTCGGGCAAGAATGATAAGTCCAGTTCCATACTGCGCTCATCCCAGTTGGTCATACCTCCAATGTACCAGTTTTTGCCTTTCTGACGTGCCATGGTCACAAATTGCCCAATACTGGCTTCCAAAGCAATGGATTTATCCCAAGTGCTTGGCATTTTAGAGATGAAACGTGTACATTCCTCTTCTTTATAGTAATTGGACGGATTATCACACATCATTTGCAAACCACTTTCAAATACCACATACATGGCCAGTTGGTGACAACGAGTACCCATACTCATTGGACGACTGAATGAGATGTTAAAGTTTTCTTCCTGCATATTAATCATGGCTCCAGGCGTATAATCCATTGGACCAACTGCCATCCTAATAAAAGGTAAAGTTGTGTTATGAACAGGAGTAATCTCATCACTCCATTTATGATTCTCATTGCCTTTAACCCCTTCATAGCTAATAACGTTCGGATAAGCTTTACGCAGTCCGTTAGGCTTATACGAACCATGATAATCAACCAGTAATTGACGTTTAGCACATTCTTTGGCAATCTGCTCATAGGAATTAACCATGTATTGATCGGCTCGTTGCATAAAATCAACCTTAATACCTTTGGCACCCCATGAAGCATAAGTATCCAGAATCTCCTGCATGTTTTCATCTAATGGTTTCCACAAACACCACAGGATGATACCTACACCTTTTTCATTACCATAGCGGATAATTTCCTTAACATCCATGTCCGGATTAAAGTCCAGAATTTCAGTAGTGGATTTAGTCCATCCCTCATCAAGTATGACATATTCAACTCCATACTCTGAGGCAAAATCAATAAAATACTTATAGGTTGCTGTGTTCAATCCTGATTCGAAATCAACCCCATAGATGTTATTATCATTCCACCAGTCCCAAGCCACCTTACCGGGTTTAATCCAGTCTGTATCAGTAAGCTTTAAAGGATCTGATAATTGCATAACCATGTCTTGTTCCAACAATGTTTTATCATTGTTGGTGATGATAAACATTCGCCAGGGATAGGTTCTTTTACCTTTCGTTTTAGCAATGTAATCGTGCTCTTCGGTGATGATGACATTGCGGTCAACCCTCGCTCCAGGCTGAGGAACGGTTGTTTTAACCGCCTTTGGAAATTTTGATTTCAAGTGGTTTTGTCCCACAGACTCCAGAAACATATTTGGGTAATCATACAAATTAGCTTCTGAAAAAAGTATGCGAAACTGTTCGTTATCCTGATTAAACAAGACGGGCAGCGAACAAAAATCACCTACAGGAATGGAATCGACATCTATCTTAAGATAATTGCGCTCATAATGTGAGTAAGTAGATACTTCCTTAGGAAAAAAAGAGTTGGAGCCATCAGGAAAAGCAATATCTAATAACTCACTATTGATTTCAACATCACCACGCATTGATGTATTAAAACGATAAGCTACGCCTTCGTTATACACCCTGAAATGAAGACCAAATCCACCCTTAAAAGCAAGTTGTAACTCCTTGTATACATTGGTAACCTGGCGATTCTTTAGAGGAACTATCACGTCGAAGGATTCGTCTACCTCAACTTCCTTATTTGATTTCAGTTTTGGTGCATCTGCCAGCTGCCTCCCATTTACAGTCATGTCAATCGTGGCCTTTGGCAAAATAGTACGATTATATTTCTTAACCGACCAGCTAATCTGCTCATCGATTTGAACAGTCAGCACCGTGTTTCCATCCAGTGAACTTACCTTAAATTCCTCTGCAAGAGTATGGTTCATCAAACCAACACAAAACAACAAGCTGAATAAGTACTTTGCGATTCTTTTCATAGTTATAAAATTACTGGATTATAATTCAACCGTAAGAGAGCCACCATTGACTACCGACTTTTTATATAAGGTTTTTCCCTTAGCATCCTTAATCAACACCTCAATTTTCTTATTCTTTCTACTGATTTCCAAATCAAACTGCTCACCGAAACCATGCACTTTTTTGATGTTCATGTAATCCCACTCTTCAGGCAATTGAGGAGTGATGGTAAATGAATTAAAAGAAATGGGGCGAATACCAAATAGTCCTTCGATGAAAACACGACAATACAAGGCGCTTTCGGCAGAAAGATGACGTTGGTTATTTTCAGGATATGCCTCAACCGGATATGGCACACGATCACCTAACAAACGACGATTGGAATAATACTTCAGAAATTCAAGCCCACGTGTTGTTTCTCCTGCTGCAAATACGCCTCGTAATCCATACAGTGTTGAACGGTCCCAGAACGTTTTATCTCCAGACTCTGTAGCCAGGCCATCTTCAGTCCATAAGTCAGGTGAAAATAAGGCTTTAATGGTCGCATCTTTACGTTCGTAAATACCAACCGTTAACGGTATACATATCCAGGCACGAAGAATATCATTTCCTTCGTAATAGCGGTAAGTATCAAAACCCATTACATTGGCACCGAAGTGTTTTTCAATATTCATCTTTAAGCTTGAAGCCTGTTGTGCATAACTGTTGGCCAATTCATCATCCATACCTAACTCACGACATAAGTAAGAACTTGAAACCAAGGCATCGTAATATAGCGAAGAAGTGCACAGATTGGCATCACCTGCCGGGAACCGTCCTTCCAGTTCATCAGAATCGGAATTAACCACACCCGCATCATTAATTTTTCGACGACTAAACTCTAAACACCACTCAATCAAGGGCCATAGTTCACTGGCCACTTTTTTATCACCATAAGTTAATGCGAATCGGGCCGCACCATAGGCAATCATAGCAGCATCACCCCTGTCACCGGCACCATTCCAATAGCTAATGCCTTCTGCAATGATTGAGGAAGGAATTGGTTCGTACGCATCATTCATAAATTGAGCAAAATGACGATAAGAATTAATGGCCGATTCATTACCATAATCATAGCCCTGGAATGGGAAGAAAGGGTTGATGTATTCGGCCTGATCGTTGGCCCAGATAGCCGCATAATAATTCAATCCGCCAGGACCATGCATTGGGCCACCTTTGGTTTGATAAATGCTTTCGTTGGCACGAATTTTAGCAAAGGCAAAAGCCGTATTCAGTGTTCTGTCAGGCGTATCTAATATCAGATTATTCCATAGCATGCTAATGAAGGAAGCTCTTTTTACAAGTTCTTGCTCCACATCAATGGCCAGGGCCTGATCGCTTTGACGATGTGCAGAAATGGTGACGTAAAATACAATGGTTTCGCCGGCACCAATCTTTCTTGATCCTCCATTAATGCTCTGATATTGCACCACATGCGGCCCATCTACTGTTCTCTCCTCATGGGCTACCCATTGTTTATTCGTTTCAGGAATTTCAACAAACACATCTTTATCACCTGGATTATGAAGAACATGTTTTTCGCAAAAAGCAGCTTGATCGTAGGACACAAAGTAGGTACTTTCCAAGTCCAGTTTCAAAACCGGCTTGGTTCTGAAGTAGCTAAACTGCAGTTCTCTTTTGGTCTGTAGTGTACCATCGTGCTGTACCTGGAGTACTACCTCCTGTTTTGGACGGCGCCCTTCAATGTGTATACCTTTCGTTACATCATCATTAATGGTACGAAGCAATCCGCCACGAGTTTGATTTGGAATGATTCGCAGCATAGGCCAAACAATCTCACGGCCAATACTGAAGCTCTTATCAGCTTCAACACCATACTTTACCACAGCCGAAATAAATTTACCACTCATCTCGATGTCATCATGATGAGGCAAACCTGAATCCTTTACCGACCATTTGATACTACCATCATTATTAATTTCCCAGATACTAGAATTGGTTTGCGCTATAGCCTGTGCAGAGATTAGCAACAGAACAATTAGGAAAATATTTTTCATGTGTTCAAATTTTATTTTTCATTGTCACATGGAACTTTCAAGTAACTTTATTATTCATAAAAATTAGACCCTCAAAGGCATTCATGAATACTTTGTATTTCATTACCCAGTGTGTAATTTTTAAGATTAAAATTTACATGGGTGCTCCATATGATTTTGATTTACGCGTTATTGTTTTTATTGACACCTAATAGGGATAAGATACAAGATAATCAATCCTATTTAATTAGCTGAGTTACGTAATATAGCAGCCCATCCACCTCCGGGTGCCATTTTCACTTCTACCTTTTCATCAGTTGAAACGGTTCTGATATTTTTCTTGTAATCATTTCCGTTACGATCAGCATTCATGCCATCTGCATACTCTTCCAAAGTGAAGGTTCCATTGGTGAACTTTGAAAGATCAACCGATACGTTTCGCTTATTCCAATCTGTCATGGCAGCTAAATACCAATCATTGCCTCTTTTACGAGCGATAACAATGTATTCTCCAAGCTTGGCATCAAGCACAATTGTTTCGTCCCATTCAACGGGAACTTCAGAAAGAAATGCCATACATTCGGTTTCTTTCATATAGGCCGTTGGCGAGTCAGCCAGCATTTGCAAAGGACTTTCAAAAACCACGTACATCGCTAATTGGTGTGCTCGTGTACCTAATCCCATCGGACGATTAAAAATTGGTTTAAAATTCTTCTTTTGCGCTGTATTCATGGCCCCCGGTGTATAATCAGCCGGTCCAGCCAGCATGCGAATAAACGGGAAGGTCACATCGTATTCAGGATCGGCATAATCGGCCCATTTACAGTTTTCAAGACCGGCAACTCCCTCATAGGTCATGATATTGGGGTAGGTACGGCGAATGCCTGTAGGTTTGAATGCTCCATGGAAATCAACCATTAACTGCTTACGGGCACAGGTTTCAGCAACTCTTTCATACAAGCGTACCATGTACTGATCATCGCGGTTCATAAAGTCCATTTTAATACCAACAACTCCCCATTCAACAAACTGATCGGTCAATGCCTCCATATCTTCAGAAAAAGTGCTCCACTCGACCCAAAGAATCAAGCCTACACCTTTTTCAAGAGCATAAGCCGTCAGTTCATCCATGCGCATATCTTCATTCAGATCCCAGATATCGTAAGTATTTGACCAACCTTCGTCTAATACCACATACTCAATATTGTTGTCAGCCGCAAAATCGATGTAATATTTGTAAGTATCATAGTTTAAGCCAGCGCGGAAATCGACGTTATAGATATTGTTGGCATTGTACCAGTCCCATGCAATCTTGCCCGATTTAATCCATGAGGTATTCTTGATTTTTGAAGGCTCTCCAAGACGGTAAACGATTTCAGTATTGAGCAGGTCTGCGTCATTGTCAACAATGGTTATAACGCGCCATGGGAATGAACGTGTCCCTGTTGTTCTTGCCAGATAATCGGCTCGTTTAATATCCTTTTTCTTCACCAATCGGTCACCTTTTAAAATGTATGGAGCATATTGTCCAGACAAAGTATTATTGCTGTTACCGACTAAAAACATACCCGGATAGTCCCTTAAGTCAGCTTCCGTAATGGCAACTTTTGGACCATGATCCACATCTACAAGTGCTGGTGTAATACACATTCTTTCATTTGTGATACTGTCTAAAGGCAGATATTTATAGGTGTGTTGAAAAGCGGTAATATAACCCTTTGTCTCTGGAAAGTACACCATCTGATTGGTGGCAAAAGCAAAGTTAGCCTCTTCATTATATACAGTTATTTCACCAGGTTTTGATGTTATCCAACGATAAGCCATGCCGTCATTAAACACACGAAACGCCAGCTGGTAACCCCCTCTAAAGCTAAGAGTTAATTCATTATAATGATTAAGCACTTCGGCTCGCTTTTCTCTGACAACGGGCTTCAGAATTTCATTAACAACTTTGGCCTTGCTACCAGTCAATTTTGGATTTAAGCCCAGCACATCTCCAAACCCCAAATCCATTGATATGGAAGAGGGTGCAATTAATTTCTGTCCTTTAAAGTCAACTGAATAGGTGATGCCTTTTTCAGTCTTAATGGTTACCTGAATACACTTATCAGGAGAACTTACCCGAGCTTCCTTTGCGCTTATGTTATTTGCGCACAAGCATACTAAAACAAGCAGTAATACGATATATTTTGATTTCATTATTTCTGATTATAGGTTGTTTTATATTAAGGCCACCTCGGTGTGCCATTTTGCGTGCTTGCCTTTTCTTTGTTGCAAGCTGTATTAATAAGATTAATAATTGGATAAGGTGAACAAGTGATGCCTTATACTTCTGCCTTAACTGTACTTGCAGCTTGTACGTCTATATTAACATAACTAACCAGGACACCATTAACTTCCTTTTGACTGGCGCTTATTTTCTTTCCATTGACCATTATAGTGCTATAGTCACCATAAAAACACGCATTCCAGTTTATTTTTTTAGCAGATCTATTTGTAAGATGAGTTTTCTGAAGGCCCTCATGGTCAACATCAACACAGTAGTCACCAAAACGTACATTGTATATTTTAACCAAACCAACCTCCTGAGGTAACCTGGCAGCCGTTTCAATATATCCTGTATTGGCATTTGGCGTAATTCCCATCATCCCCTCCACCAGTTGTGAAATAATGGTATAAGATATTTCAGGATAATCACCATTGGTTCCCTGAGACGGACGTTCGTGCGGAAGGTCCTTAACAGACAGGATGTATTTCATCCAAAACCATGCCTCATCATTGCAGTTGTAATGGAAGTACATATCAGGCAGATAGGTGTATGCTTCAATGTTCTTGGGTGCAGTTGGTGTAGTGCCAATGCCTTCACCCAGGTTTTCAGAAATGAATTGGAGATAATCATTATTGCGTTTTCCTGGCTCAGTAATTAGTTTCAAAGGCATAAACCAGGAATTCTCTTTACCAAAGCCGGTTAACTTCTCACCTTCTCTGTTAATGCCACGTGTGTAGATATCTGAATTGTTTTCTAATACACTCCATTCATTGTTAAAGTAGTCTTTAATTTCGCTTGCTTTGGTATACCACAATTGTGCTTTTTCCTCTTCGCCGCGAGCTTTTAGCATATGCGCATAAGCTAAAGTAGCCTGATACTGGCATGCGATGCCATCGCCGGCTTCAATGGGATATTCGCCTCGTTCGTTATAGGTGCAGCTACCTGCCCAAATTCCTCCCTTACCCTCAGCAATACCATTATCATTGGTATCGTGCAGTTTAATGAAATCAGTCAGGGTTTTGGTGTAGAAATGCCAAAGGGTTGAATCATTAATATAGCGTTCATCACCACTCCAAAGGTATTGTTTGTAAGCTTTCTCTACCAGTTCGAATTGTGCCGGCACCTCCTTCACAAATTTCTCATCACCTCTGTAGTCAATATGATGCGGTGTGCCATCAAAATTAAAAGCCCAAAGGGTCCACCAATCTCTTGCTTCAGTAGCATTTTGGGCAAAGGTTTTGAACATGGAGTAATTCTCATCCCATAAGCCCACAATTTGAGCACCAACGGCCTGATGAACAAAATCTCTTCCATAGAATGCTGTTCTATCGTAATAGCCTGCCCAATAAGATGGAATATAGTTGGCCGAGTCGGTTCCATTCGGCGTACGTTCATCTTTATTTACCAACCCTGTTTTACCGGTCATCACAAACTGACCAGTTTTTTGAACAGCCCAGTTAAAACCATCCTGTAACAACTGGTTGTCAGATTGAAGCGAGAGTTCCTTATTGACAATAGTTTGTACTGTTTTTTTTTCTTTTTGAACAGTTGTACATCCTGTTCCTACAATCAGAGCCGCCAGAGTAATCAAGAGTAATTTCATAGTGGTTATTTGACTGATTTTAGTGATATCCTAATGGTTTGTGAGATGAGAAGGCAGAGATAAAAGCAGTTTTGTATCGAAGTAAGATGAAGAAAGTTATGCAGCCCTGCCAAAACAAGGCTACATAACTGTTATTTCATATTACCAATTGTTATTCTGAGTGATGCCTGAAACATCAATTTCAGCTTGTGGAATCGGCCATAAGTAATGTTTAGCCGGATCAAAGTTTCTGTTACCACCTGAAAGTGTTACTTGTTCACCACTATCCGGATCGGTATATGTTAGTCCTTCTGACTCGCCAGGCATTACCTGTTCAGCAATTTTCCAACGACGAATATCATACAAGCGAATGCCTTCAAATGTTAATTCAACACGACGCTCACGACGAACAATTTCGCGTAATTCATCAATCGACTTCCCGGCTGTAATAGCTGGCATCATGACATCACCTCGCTGACGAACATCATTGATAGCATCATAAACCGATTGGTCAACATCGCCTGCTTCAATCTTCGCCTCAGCATACATTAATAATACTTCGGCATAACGCATTATGATGAAATGTATACCGCTATCCCAATAGTTTCCATCATCAATATCTTGCTGCGAGATATACTTGATCCAGTTATAACCGGTAGCCGACTTGTTCCACTGGCCACCTGTTCCATCAGTTAAATCATCACCGGCAACAATTTCTTCTCCAGGATAAGTAGCTCCAGGAATCGTATTGTAAACACCCCACTGCCATTCGCGACCAGGGTATAAGATAGAATGGTGTAAGCGCGGATCGCGGTTAGCGTATGGCATTGCCGGATCATAAATAGATGTAGGATCATCTATGGTTTTACCATCAGTTGTTTCATAGGTGTCAATTAATGACTGTAATGGACATGAACAGCTCCATCCGCCTACTGAGTTAGGCCCGTAGTTAGGCAACCAGAACTCACCTTCCCAAACGTCTTTCATCACCTGGATATCAAAGATCACTTCTTCATTATCTACACCCTGGTAATCAAACATATTGGCATACGTAGGATAAATGGAATACACATTTAAGTCCATCACTGCTTTTGACGCCGCCGCTGCTTGCGTCCACTCTTCGCGATACAAATGGATTCGAGCTTGCAAAGTCAAAGCAGTTCCTTGAGTCACTCGCCCCTTATCGTCACTGTCGTATGATTTAGGAAGGTGATTAACCACTGTTTCCAGATCGGCCACTAAGGCATCCATGATGGTATTTTTGTCTGTGCGTGTACACATTGGATTTGGCGTTACATTGCCTTCAGCATCAATCATCGGTTCACAATCATCCGGAATAATGCTTGACGTTAAGAAAGGCACATCACCAAACAGGTATACCAAATCGAAGTAGAAATAGGCACGTAGTACGGTAGCTTCAGCAACTAAGCGGTTTCGGTAATCCATGTCCATGTCTTCCACATTAGGCGCACCTTCCAATAAACGATTGGCACGCATAATGCCTCGATAACGCTCTTGCCAGCGATACTGCACATACCAGTCATAAGCATTGGCCGTACCATTACCTAATTCATAACAAGCATTCCACGAGTGATGGTCTACTGCATTATCGGTTAAAACTTCGATGCGTAACAAGTCTGTTCCACTACCATAAGAACGATTCCAGCTATTAAAGCCAATCAGGTCATAAACAGCATTTAAAGCGTATTCGATGTCTTTTTCTTGTTGAAAAAATGTAGCCGAAGAAACCTGATCACTTGGTGTCCTCTCTAAGAATTCGTCGCTACAATTACTCGCTCCCATTAGTATCAACAGAGCGAAGAAATATATTTTTAATGTTTTCATGTGTCTCAATTTTCTCAATTTAAACCATTAAAATGTTACTTGCATACCAACTAAATAAGTCGATACCGGTGGGTAATATGAAGGTCGTCCATCATATGTTTCCGGGTCCAGTCCACTCTCTACGTCCGTAACGGTAAACAAGTTGGTACCACCAACATATAGTCGCAAGCGCTCAATCTGAAGCTTCTCAAGCACGTTTTGCTTAAATGAATAACCTATTTGCAGGTTCTTCATACGGAAGTAAGAAGCATCTCTAATCCAGAAATCATTGTACAGGTAATTGTTCTTATTCGATGCATCTTCCAAACGAGGGAAAGAAGCATTTGGGTTATCCGGCGTCCAACGATCTAAAGCTCGTGTTGTGGTGAAAATCTCAAAGTTAGGCCCTTCATTAGGCGCGCCATAGAAATAGTTCTCTGCCTGTGCCACACCTTGGAACATCGCATTTAAATCAAATCCCTTGTAACGCATGTTCAAATCGATGCTGTATGTATAACGAGGGATGTCCGAACCAATGATTGTTCGATCTTCATCATCAATTACCTCATCACCATTCAGGTCGACCAACTTGATGTCACCAGGTTTTAAGTCAGCGTGATTCGGTTGTTGAGCAGCGTCGTCAATTTCTTGTTGAGACTGGAATAAACCATCTGATTTATAACCATACAAGGCCCACACAGCTTCACCTTCTTTTAGGATGTTCCAACCTTTAATCACAGCTTCCTGACCGGCTAAACTCACCACTTCGTTTTTGATATCGGATAAGTTAAAGCCTACACCATATTCAAATTCGCCAATGCGGTTTTGATGAGTAATGGATACTTCCCATCCTGTATTACGAATATTACCTACGTTGGACTCAGAAGGAGCTAAGCCAACCATGGTTGAAATAGGTAAAGTCATTAATACATCGTGCGTATCTTTTTGGAACCAGTCGGCAACAACACCTAATTTTCCCTGCCACATGGTTAAGTCAAATCCAAGATCTAAAATTTGAGTTGTTTCCCAGGTCACATCTTCATTGGCATAATACCATTGTGAATAACCACTAGCTTCTTTATCATTGAATGAATAGTCATAACCTGCAAATACAGGAGACGTAAATTTGTAGTAACCAATGTCCTGATTACCTAATTCACCCCACGAAGCACGTAATTTCAAATTATCAAGGAAGTCGGTTCCTGCTAAGAAATCTTCTTCAGACACACGCCACCCAGCTGAGAATGAAGGGAAGAATCCCCACTTGTTACCTTCGGCAAAACGTGATGAACCATCATAACGGAAGTTAGCTTCTAACAAATATTTCTGGTTATAATCGTAGTTCACACGACCAAAATAAGAAACCAAAGCCCAGTCTTTTCGATAACCACTATTGTCAATCGTTTCAGGGTCACCAGTATTTAGTTCAGCATAGTCAGGGCTGTAAATATTTTTACGGGCTCCTTCTAACCAATACTCTTTATGCTCAATGGCTTCGAAACCAGCCAAGGCTTTAAAACCATGGTTTCCAAATGATTTATTGTAGTTTACTAACGAACGGAAATTCGTCTCCTGCTCATGCCAGCGGTTATCAAACAACTCACTTGGATACCATTGTGTCACCTGTCGGGTTTCATCAAAAGGATCCATAAATTGGTACTCAGCTAAGAAACGGTGCGTGCGATTGCTCAATGTTTTATATGAAACATCAGTAGTCCACTTTAATCCATTTAGTATTTTGTAATCGAAACCAGCCTTCATATTAAGCAGTTCGCTTTGTTCTTCAGTTTCTCCGCCTACTTCCAATGCGGCTAAAGGGCTACGATTATCTTTATTCAAACCATATAATCCGTTTGGATATTTAGATACGAACACAGGAGAAGTGCCAACGATATTACTGATGGCATCATTCACGCGAGAAGGTTTGTCATTATCACGACGATTGAAGCTAATGTCAGCACGAAGGTTTAATCGATCATTAACAATAAAGTCGGTGTTCAAACGTAAACCATAGCGTTTTGTGTTAATATTCTTCAACATACCATCCTGATCCAGGTAGTTCATCGACAATGAAATACGGGCTTTTTCAGTGCCACCACTCACACGCAGGGCGTGGTTTTGCATTGGAGCCGTTTCGTAAAGTTCTTCAAATAAATTCGTGTATGGATAATTTACCGGATCATCACCCGCTACTGTTCGATCAATATAATCTTGAGAATATTTTGGTTGAAGACCTGCATTTACTTTTGCTTCATTAACCAACATCAGGTAATCAGCAGCACTCACTGATTCAGGTAAAGTAGCTGGTGTTTGCCAGCCCATATGACCATCATAGGTTACTTTAAAATCACCTTCCTTACCACGTTTGGTCGTAATTAAAATTACACCATTGGCGGCACGTGAACCATAAATAGAGCTTGATGCAGCATCCTTCAATACAGATACGCTTTCAATGTCTGTTGGATTAACTTCTTTTATCGGCATTTCAATTCCGTCAACCAAAACCAGCGGGTTACTACCTGCAGACAAAGACGTGTTACCACGAATTTTAATACTAACATCTTCAGATCCTGGAACTCCACCACGGTCGATAACCGTCACACCTGTTGCTGCTCCCTGCAAAGCTAAACGCGTATCAGTAACAGTTCTTTTAGCAAGCTCTTCACCTTTTACAGCAGAAACAGCTCCTGTTAAGTTGGCTTTCTTTTGAGTGCCATAACCTACTACTACCACTTCATTTAAATCGGTTACTTCTTCTACCAAAGTAACATCAATAGTCGTCCGTCCCGCAACTGAAATATTCTGTGTTTCAAATCCAATAAAAGAGTATAATAAAACGGATCCTTCCTCTACATTTTGTAAGGTATAAGTTCCGTCAATACCTGTTATTGTTCCAGTAGTTGTTCCTTCAATTGTAACAGTTACTCCTGGTAAAGGCTCTCCGTTAACATCGGTTACCGTACCTGAAACTGTTACTCCTTGCTGTGCTTTTGTATTTACTGACGACTGTCGTGGCACAATCACCATGTTATCATCAATCATCCGATAGGTTAAGCCAGTGTCTTTTAACACGGCATCCATAACTTCAGCTACAGTTGCTGATTGTGTTTCAAAATCGACTGTACTTCCCTGAGGAATCATCTCGGTTTGGAAATAGATATCAATTCCCAAGTTCGTTTGAATCTGTTTTAGGGCTTCTTCAATCGTTGCATTCTTAAGTTTTAACGACACATTCTTATTCTGAGAATAAGTACTGGCCGATAAATTCATCAACGTAACGATAAGCATTACCATGGTTAATCTCATAACCTTGACGATTTTAGTTGTCGTTCTCTCTTTGAAGAGAAAACAACAGTTCCACTTTTTTTTCATAAATTTGTATTGTTAAATTACTATTGTGATGTCCTGCAAGACATCATTAGTTGATCGGGAAATGTTGGTAGCATCTCCCGATTTTTTTGTTTATCTCATGCGTTTAATAGTTACTATTTCCCCTTTTACTGTATAATCTATTGGTGTCATTAAGCTGATAAGGCTTAAGGTTTCCTCCAGTGACGAAGACCGTTTAATAACACCATTGAAATGCTTGCCTTCAAACTCTTTTGCATTCCATCTGACCTGAACACCATACCATTTCTCAATAACCGATATAATTTCTTCGAATGGAGCATCCTGGTACATATACCTTCCTAAAGCCCATTGTCTGACACTGTTAACATCAACCTGATTTTGCTCAATACTGCTATTCTCAGAGTCATATACAACCTGCATACCCGGTTTTAATGTGATATGCTTATCTTCCAGTTCCCAGCGAACAACTCCTTCTTCAAGGCTTGTGATCATCCTGCTTTCATTGGCATAAGCCCTGATGTTAAATATGGTTCCAAGCACCTTTACTTCCTGCTTACCTGAAATGACGGAGAATACCAGGTCCTTGTTTTTACTGACTTTAAAATATCCTTCTCCATTCAGGTTTACTTTTCGGTTTGTTTTACCAAATTCAATGGGAACACTAAGTTGCGACCCTTCGTTCAAGGTAATTTCAGAACCGTCAGCCAGGGTGATCGTTGTTATCTGTCCTTCGGGAGCTGTAAATATGTGTGCACTCGTTAGGTCCAGTTCTGTTTGATTGATACTATTAAACAGGTTCCCGATAAAAAAGGCAAGCATTAATGAAGCAGCTATCCCAATAACTCCAGCTACTTGTCTGAACCTGATCAGCCTGCTCCTTTTAAAAGATATAGTTGATGCCAGCTGCGTCCATTCTTCTGATACATTATAATCGTTTACATTTGTTTTTAGGGCAGCATAATCCCATGTATCTTTTAATTGCATATACTTACGGAACGCCTCTTCGTTATCCTTTAACTGAAGCTCAACTAGCAATCGTTCCTCTTCCGGCAGTTCTTCCTTAATATATTTAATCAGTGTATCTTCTGTCAATTCCATTTTGGCCTTTTTTAATATGTTCCAAAAAAAAGGTTTTACCCTACCCTTTGATATCATTTTTTTTCAAAAAACTTTTCTCAGTTTATTTTCTGGTATGATTCCGTATATTTGAGGCCAAGAGAGAATCCATGAATCCATCTGAAAAAATAATACTACAGGCCATACAAAGTGGTGATGCGGGTATATACAGAGAATTATTCTCCAGGTACTCGACCTCACTTTTTTATTATGCCGCTAAGTTTGTTTCAGCTGATGAAGCGCGGGATGTGGTTCAGGAGGTATTTCTGGCGTTATGGCAACAAAGGGAAAAGATAAGCATAAACACTTCACTTAGCAGTTATCTTTTTGGAGTGACCCGAAACAAATGCCTGAAAGTGCTGCGTCAACACCATGGCGACGCAGATCACCTTGCTATCAAAGAGGCCGAATACTATCAAAGTAATGCCGATACCATTGACAGTCTTATTGAGCAGGAACTAAGCGACAAATACCAGGACGCCATGCGCAAACTGCCGCCTAAGTGCCTTGAAGTGTTTTTGATGAGCCGACAAGAGGAAATGAAAAACAAAGAAATAGCGGCCAAACTTGGTATCAGTGAAAAAGCAGTGGAGAAGCACATAAGCAAAGCCCTGAAGCATTTTCGCAGTGAACTGAAAGAATACCTGCCAATGCTTAGTTATCTTTTACAGATCATGCCTTGAGGTGTTTAATTTAACGCAGAGTAGCGGAGGGGTTGACCGTCGTTCACACTGAGGCTGTCTATAAATAAAAAGTTTTCTCGCAAAGACCGCAAAAAAGAAAGTGCGCAAAGTTCGCAAAGGATTGATTGAAAAAGCAATAAGCTTTGCGATCGTTTACACGTCCTCTCCGGGTGGAGAGTGAGGTGAGGTGATAATAAAAATATATTCTACCGGAAAAGGAATTATTATGTAATTAAGTTAAAAACGATCGATAACGAGCATTACAAATTACTGCAAACCTTATATATTTTTTTACACACTAGTCGTATATTGTTTTTAACCTCTTCATTTGTGAATCGAATGACCACTATACCATATTGATTTAATTCTGCTGTTCTTCCACTGTCATATTCTTTATTAAAAGAATGAATTTTACCATCCAGTTCGATCACTAGTTTTTTTTCATGACAATAAAAATCGACAATGAATATATCAATTGGATGTTGGCGCCTAAATTTCAATCCTCCAAGTTTTCTATTGCATAATCTGGTCCACAGCTTTTTTTCGACCGCTGTCATTTGATTACGAAGGAGCTTTGCTCGCTGTCTGATTTTATAAGAAGCACCATAGAAAAGATTATCGAAATGTACCTGGCTCATACTCTAATATTTCAGTTAAATAAAAATAATAATTAATCCTTCAGATAAAGAGTTGTCCATAAATTCATCCTGTAATTCAATGAATATTTTATTTAACTCTATTTGCAGCAATTACACCTCATCCCGGCCTTCTCCTTATAGGAGAAGGAGCTGAGCAACATGGTAATTCAGATCATTTTATAAACGCTGAGATGTGCGATCGTTCACACGTCCTCTCCAGATGGAGAGGATTGAGGTGAGGTGATTAAAATGAAAGAGCATATTTAATCAACCACCCTGACAACAATTACACCTCATCCCGACCTTCTCCTATCAGGAGAAGGAGCTGCGCAACATGGTAATTCTTATCATTTTATAAACGCTGAAATGTGCGATCGTTCACACTTCCTCTCCGGGTGGAGAGGATTGAGGTGAGGTGATAATGTTATAAATCAAGAAAAAAAATACATTCACCATTCTACAGGCCTGTTGTCCCCACATACAATTACCCATTTAATCTCTTCTTAACATTCCAACACTTTAACTCTTTGTTTTAATTACTTAACTTGTATGGAGTTCGAAAATTGTGAGGTATGAAAATAGCAGTAACCACCGCCAGCGGGCACCTGGGTTCTTCCATCATTAACAGGCTGAAGGCAACTATAGGTAAGGAAAATACAATAGGCATTGCCCGAACGCCGGATAAAGCCAAACACTTAGGGGTAGAAATTCGAAAAGGGGATTACAACAGTAAGGCTGATTTTATATCCGCCCTTGAGGGTATTGACGCCGTTTTACTGGTTTCGGGCATGGACCATCCTGATAATCGCATACAGCAGCATCGTCATGTTATTGAAGCAGCACAAGCCAACGGCGTTCAAAAGATCGTTTACACAAGTATATACGGCGCTGAAGAAGGCAATGCATTCAGCCCTATAGTTGCCAGCAACCGGCAGACGGAGGCGGACATCAGGCAATCTGGTTTGAAATGGGCCATTGGCAGGAATGGTATTTACATTGAACCTGACCTTGAATACATTGATACCTACATAGCTGAAGGTGGCATTATCAATTGTGCAGCTGAAGGCAAGTGTGGCTATACCTCCCGCGACGAGCTGGCTTATGCTTATTTTAAGTTGCTTACTGAAGATTCCCTTCAAGGCGGCACCTACAATCTATTTGGAGAAACAATCACCCAGCAACAGCTGGCTGAAGCTATTAACAGGCACTACAACACAAATCTGGCCTTTAAAAACATTTCAGTTGATGAATACATTGCCAATCGTCAGGACGCCCTTGGAGACTTTCTGGGTACCGTGATCGGCGGCATCTATGAAGGTATCAGAACCGGGAAATTCGATGGAAGATCTGACTTTGAAAAGGTGGCCAGCAGAAGCCACAAAACACTGGATGAGATGATCGGTGATTATAGACTGGTAGTGTGAAATAAGGCGTGAGAACCCGATGGCTATCAGGGGAGTAGTGTGAAATAATAAACTTTTAACTATAGAATATGAACGATTACCCCGAGATTACGACGAAGGAATTGTCAGAATTACTAACAGAGCCCACTATTCATATTATCGATGTACGCGAGGCAGATGCTTACAACGGCTGGAAACTGAACAATGAGCAGCGTGGTGGGCATATTAAAGGCGCCAAATCATTACCCCTTAAATGGACGTCTTACATTGACTGGATCGAGATTGTCAGGTCAAAATCCATTCTTCCAGAAAACAGAGTGGTTGTTTATGGCAATAACCGGAAGGACAGCCTGCAGGTAGCTAAGTTGCTGAATAAAGCTGGTTATGGCAAGACCAGCATCTATCATCATTTTAAGGATGAATGGTGCAACGACGAAAGTCTTCCTATGGAGTTTCTGCCTCGCTATGACCGCCTGGTGCCGGCGTCGTGGGTGAAAAACATAGTGGATGGAAAGCGTCCACCTGAACTGGAGGGCAGAGATATTGTTATTGTACATGCTCATTACCGCAACCGCCATGCTTACCTCTCGGGTCATATTCCGGGTGCCATTGACATGGATACCCTGGCATTGGAATCACCTGAAACATGGAACCGTCGTTCTCCCGAAGAACTAAAACGTGCCCTTGAGCAACATGGCATCACAGCAGATACGACGGTTATATTATACGGTAAGTTTATGTGGCCTGATAACCGTGATGAGTTTCCGGGAAGTGCAGCAGGTCACCTGGGGGCCATCCGTAATAATGCCATCATGCTTTATGCAGGTGTTAAGGACGTACGCGTGATGAATGGCGGTTTTCAGTCGTGGAAAGATGCAGGGTATGACATCAGCACCGATGATGTGCCTAAGGTGCCGGTTAAAGAATTTGGTGCCACAATACCTGCGATGCCTGAAATCTTTGTGGATACGCCCCAGGCCAAAGAGATGATCGAAGCTACTGATGCGGATATCATTTCGGTGCGCAGCTGGGAAGAATACATCGGCAATGTGAGTGGTTACAACTACATTGAAAAGAAGGGACGTATCCCCGGCTCAGTATTTGGTAACTGCGGCTCTGATGCTTACCACATGGAGAACTACCGCAATCTGGATCATACCATCAGAGAGGCCCGTGAGGTAATGGATATATGGAATGAGGGAGGTATCACTCCTGATAAACACCTGGCTTTTTACTGCGGTACAGGCTGGCGTGGCAGTGAAGCGTTTTACAATGCCTGGTTAATGGGCTGGCCCAATGTATCGGTTTACGATGGCGGCTGGTTTGAGTGGAGCAACGACCCCAATAATCATTTTGAAACGGGCATTCCTAACTAAAACATGTACTATGAATTTTATCGATGAGCGAGTTATAAAGGTTGGCGAAACAGAAGTATTGAATTTTCTTCCCAGGCGGGGCATTAACAATGTCAAACAAGAGATCTTAGCGGGCTTAACATCTCCTCAGAAATACATATCCCCCAAATTTTTCTATGATAAAAAGGGCTCTGAGCTGTTTAATGCAATCACGCAGCTCAAGGAATATTATCCCACTAATTGTGAGAAAGAGATATTATCAAGCATTGTAAGCCGATTAAATATTGACCTTCGAAACATCGATATTATTGAGTTGGGCAGTGGTGATTCGTCAAAGATTTCGTCTATCTTCAGACAGATAGCACCTGATATTTTATCCACCATCACCTATTACCCGGTAGATATCAGTCAGTCGGCCATCAGCAATGCTATTCAGGGTATTACCGAGCGTTTTGAACTCAGGAAGATTACCGGTATTGTGGCCGATTTCCATCACCAGCTGGATCTGATACCCAATAAGGATAAACGGCTTTTTTGCTTTTTGGGCAGCACCATTGGTAATTTCTCCAAACGAGAGGTGGACAACTTTATGACTGAACTGGGCGCTTCAATGAACAAGGGCGACGGCTTTTTACTGGGTGTTGACATGGTGAAGGACACGAGGGTGATCAATGCCGCATATAATGACAGCAAAGGTATTACTGCTCAATTCAATAAGAATATCCTGAATGTGATCAATCATCATACACAGTCGGACTTCAACCCTGATAATTTTGAGCACCTGGCCTATTATAACGATGAGCAGCAGCGAATAGAGATGCACCTGCAATCAACTATTCCACAAACCATTATGCTCAATAATAATCAGTTAAGTATTACATTGGGTAAGGGAGAAACCATCCATACCGAGAACTCCTACAAATACACGATTGATAAGCTTAAGCAGATCGGAGAGATGGGAGGCATGCGAATTGGAGGTCTATACTCTGATGCGAAAGAATGGTTTAATCTGGTGTATTTTGTAAAGGGCTAGGTAAAATGGATAGTGCAGGGTGCGTGTTTCGCCCATTACTTAATGGCAAGTTTTGTAATCGCTAATATATCGCTCTTCCCCTACGATTCCTTTCTCCACGTTTATTACACGTTCGCCAAGTGCTTTAGAGATGTAAAAGCGCGCTTTAATAGTGAAATTTCAACGAGTTAAGCCAAAATAATTATCCGTTTAATATCCCATTTTAAACAACAAGAATATGGTCAAATTAACACGTCGCAAAGCAATTATCACTGGCATCGGAGCTGTAACAGCATCAATGATTCCATCTATTCAAGGATATGCAAGAAATGAAAGCACGTCAAACGTGAAACACCAACCTATCGTACTGGTACATGGTGCATGGCACGGAGCCTGGGCGTGGGTGAAGTTAATTCCATTGCTGCAAGGAGCCGGCTACTCGGTAACTACCCTTGATCTGTCGGGCCTTGGTGCTAATTCCCATCGACAGAGTCCTGAAATAGGACTACACATACATGGACTGGATGTACTTAACCATCTTTTTTTCAATGACATTCGAGACGCAGTGGTAGTAGCCCATTCCTATGGTGGAGCAGTGTTATCACAAGCTGTGGCGGGTGATAAGGAAGAACGAATTTCCCATGCCATTTACCTTGATGCTTTCTTACCCGGGGAAGGCGAGTCGGTTGCCGGTTTTCAGGATCAAGAAACTCAAAATCATTTTAAAGCAGCAGCAGAGGCAGGGAAGATGGTACCTCCACGTGCACCTGAAACCTGGGAAAAGGTATGGGGACTAAAAGGAGAGGATGCCTTATGGTCTGCACCCAGAATGAGACCCATGTCTGCCCGGTGTTTCACTGAAGTAGTTCAGGGGGATCCTTTCAAAAGTGATATCCGCAGAACATATATGCGTTGCATTCAAAATAAAAATCCACTGTTTGATTCTTTTTCAGACAAAACAAAAAAGGACAATCGTTTTACACAGACTGATGTGGACGGACATCATAATGTAATGGTCATTGATCCAGTTGAAATGCGAGATGCATTACTAGCGGTTCTCTAGAATCCACAATTAAGGGATTTAGTGTTGTTCCATTAGATTTCCAGATAGAATGTATTTTTCCCTTATACAAAAAAGAGGTTACAAACAATGTTTGTAACCTCTTGATAATTAAGTGGGCCCACCTGGGCTTGAACCAGGGACCCCCTGATTATGAGTCAGGTGCTCTAACCAACTGAGCTATAGGCCCGGCTTTTCAGGTCGTATGACCTTTTCAGCGGATGCAAAAATAGTTAACAATTTCATATAATCAAATAGAAAAACCAATATTTTAAGGACTTTCAGAAGGATTTATCTTAACAATTCAATTGTAATATTGAGTAGCCTTCTGTAATTTAGAGTCATACACAAAAAATATTTTCCAATGAAAAAGAATCAAAGAAGCTATTTTATTTTATCCCTGATCACATTAGCACTAATAATTACATCTTGTCTTCCAGGTGGTGGGAACTATTCGCCTATTGAACCGGCCGGTTTTTTCTCGGGTATATGGCACGGATGGATTGCCCCGTTTTCGCTTATTCTTGGGTTATTTAATAAAGATATTACCATTTACGAATCATTTAACACTGGCTGGTGGTACGATTTTGGTTTTTACATGTCTGTCATAGCAGGTTTTGGCAGTTTACGCCTCTTACGTAAAAAAAGCGACTAAAAAATGCTTTCCAAAACTTCCATAATGTCATAAATTACAAACATAAACGTTTGTATTACGTAGATTAAATGCACCTCTTGTTACACAGACATCATGCGCATCATATTCACCATATCGTTATTGGTTGGATGGAGTGTCTTTTCACTTCATGCGCAGTACTTTGGGCAGAACAAACCCTCGTATGATGATTTTGATTTTCAACTTTATAAAACACCTAATTTTGAACTCTACCATTACTTCAAAGATGACGAGCAGATAGAGCAACTGGCACGTCAGGCTGAAAAATGGTATTTTTATCATCAACAGGTGCTTCTTGACACCTTTCATGTTAAAAGCCCTATTATCTTCTATTCCAATCATGCCGACTTTCAACAAACAACAGCAGTCAGCAGCCGCATTGATGTAGGTACGGGAGGAGTTACCGAAGGTATGAAGCGGCGGGTTGTCATGCCTGTTAACTATACAAGGCAACAAACCGACCATGTACTGGGCCATGAATTGGTGCACGCCTTCCAATATCACATGCTCACCCATGATGAGGAGATCAACCTGATGGCTATCAATAATGTGCCCCTGTGGATGATTGAAGGAATGGCCGAATACCTGTCTTTGGGAAGCACCAACAGTCATACCGCTCTGTGGATGCGCGATGCTTTAATTAATAATAACTTCCCCACCCTTGAGCAGATGACACGGAGCTATCGTTACTCACCGTATCGTTATGGTCATGCTTTTTGGGCTTTTATTGCCTATCAATATGGCGAACAATATATTCCCCGTTTGTTTAAGGCTGCTGCCCGCGATGGATATGAGCAAGCCATAGGTGATGTATTGATGCTGTCTGATGATTCCTTATCCGTGATATGGCAAAATGCACTGAAGGATCATTTACTGAGTTCATCGATCGATTCGACCTTTTCCATTATAGGTGATCGCATTATTTCAAAGAAAAACAGCGGACGCTATAACCTTAATCCTGCTCTTAGTCCCAACGGCAAATACCTTGTCTACTTATCGGAACGTGACTTATACGATATAGACCTGTTTCTTGCCGATGCTAAAACAGGTGAGTTGGTGTCCCGTTTGTACACAGCTACCAGTCATGATGAGATTGATGCCCTCAACTACCTGGAAACAGCAGGAAGCTGGTCGGCCGACAGTCGGTATTTCGCTTTTATTGCTTTTAAGCAGGGACAAGCCACCTGCCAGATTTTTGATGTTAAGAAGAAATCAACCGTTCAGGAAATAACTATTGACGATTACGATGAAATATGTTGGCCCGCATGGAGCCCTACTGATAATGTAATCGCTTTTTCAGCCTTAAAAGAAGGCGTATCTGATATTGTCACATACAACCTGGATGATTTGTCGGTTGAGAATATAACCAACAATTCCTTTTCATGCATCCAGCCCACCTGGACTAATGATGGTCGATTCATATACTATGTGAGCGACAAGAATCTGTCCAATAAAACAGACTATAAAAACGGCCTTAACATTGCACGTATTTCAGCCGATGGCGATCAACACTACTTCTTCCCCACTTTTAACGGGGCTAAGAATCTGAATCCCACCACAACGCAACATCATAATGAAGTACTGTTCCTGTCAAACCGGGATGGACGGCGCAATTTATACCTCTTAAACACCAGCGATGGCAGCTATAAGCAAATAACCCAATATCCGACCGGCATAACCGGCATGACAGATTATTCGCCGGCATTAAGCACATCGGGCGACACCCTGCTATATACCATGCTTTGGAACGGGGAATATACGATCTACCGCAGCTCATTGGATCAATTAAAGCAAAATGCTCTCCCTGTTTCTGATAATGAGTATAACATGAGTGCATCGAGAATAGTTCCTTACTCATCCATTCCATCACAAATTGAAACCAACCTGTACTTTAACCGACAGCCCTATTCGTTAAAAGCCGATAGCTTTTTCACAGATGAAATAAGAAATAATTTTAAGCTTGATTATATTGGCAATGCTTCAGCCGGCGTGATGACAGGCCGCTTCGGCACAGGTATGGCAGGAAGCATCGAGGCCATGTTCAGCGACATATTGGGCAAAAACATGCTTTACACTGCCTTGAGCATCAATGGTGAAATATATGATTTTGGCGGCCAAATTGCATATATCAACCAGCGGAAGCGGGTTAAAGTAGGCGTGGCCCTTTCACACATTCCCTATCGGACAGGCACCTATCAATACGAAATGGACTCACTGGCCGACGGCAGTACTGCACGTACACTCAACTATCTTTACAGGCGTACCTTTGAAGATAAACTGTCGGTGTTTACATTTATCCCCATTAATAAAACACGTCGCTTTGAGTTAGGTGCCTCATATGCCTTTTATAATTACCGAATCGAAAAGATAAAAAACATCAATTCTTTCTCGCAGATCTATTCATCGGAGAAAGAAAAAATGCCGGCTCCTGACGGCTTCAGCACAGCTATACTCGATGCTGCTTTTGTGATAGACAATGCCAAAATGGGACTGGCCTCTCCGGTTGAGGGTAAACGACTTAGAATACAGATGGAGCATTACCTGCACAAGATGCAGATGCAGACATTGCTGGTCGACTTCAGGCGCTATTTCTTTGTTAAGCCATATAGCATAGCCTTCCGTCTGTATCATTACGGCAGGTACGGTAAAGACTCAGACAGCGATCGTATGTCAGAGCTTTTCCTCGGTTCTCCATGGTTTGTAAGAGGCTATGAAATGGGTAACCTATACGGTGATGAATCAGTTGACGCCAATACTATTAGTATGAACCAGTTAATAGGAACCCGTCTTTTGGTTTCAAACATTGAATGGCGTATACCATTTACGGGACCTAAAGAGATAGCCTGGTTTTCATCCAATTTTCTATTCAGCGAACTGGCCTTGTTCGTTGATGCTGGTGTTAGCTGGAACAAAAATTCCTATCCGGTTGCACGATTGACTACGAATAACCTGTCTCAACGTATACCGGTCTTTAGCGGTGGCTTAGCCTACCGGATCAACCTATTCGGAGCCATGATACTTGAGCCTTACTATGGCTTCCCTTTTCATCAGAACCGTATTAAAAAGGGCGAATTCGGCATTAATATATTCGCAGGTTGGTAATGCCAACCAATAATTCACGGAACCAAGCGTACTAATTCTGTGGTGTAAAATGAGTTCTTCCAGATCGTGATCACGCCACAATACTATTCATTTCAAAAAAGTTATGAATAATGTGGGTTAATCATTATCTTGTCATTGCGGGGACAGATAAGAATTGAGAGGAATCACCAGGAGTGTAACCTGAAAAAAGATAACTCATGCAATATCCAAGCCGGAACCAACCGACTTCTTATTGGATACTATCAGGTCGAAAAAAATCTACTTTCCGACAGCATTATCATGTCGCCCTGTCAATACCCACTCAGTATCTAACTCATTTACTAACTAAAACAAAACATCTATGAATTCAATTTTTTGGTTTATCCCCTTTGCCTCAGTATTGGCATTGGTTTTTGCCTGGATTTTCTTCAAATCAATGATGAAAGAATCGGAAGGCACAGACAAAATGAAAGAAATCGCTCAGCATGTCAGAGATGGGGCTATGGCATATCTTTCGAGACAATATAAAGTTGTCGGTATCGTTTTTCTTGTGCTGTTAATAATTCTTACCATACTGGCTGTTATTGGTGTTCAAAATCCTTTTGTCCCAATTGCCTTTTTAACCGGGGGTTTCTTTTCCGGGCTCTGTGGTTTCCTGGGTATGAAAACAGCCACCTTTGCATCGGCACGTACTGCTCATGGTGCATCTAAATCATTGAACAGAGGACTTAAAGTAGCCTTTAGAAGCGGCGCTGTAATGGGCCTGGTTGTAGTTGGTTTTGGATTAATAGATATCGCATTATGGTATTGGGTGCTGAATTATATATACGATCATAATGTCTTTGGCCTTGGTTTGGCAATAGCCGAAGAAGTAAGCCTTACAGGTGGCTGGACAACAGATTTTATATCCAACCCCGAATGGATACATGCTAAAATGGTTCATATTACGACCACCATGCTAACCTTTGGTATGGGAGCCTCTACACAGGCATTATTCGCACGTGTTGGTGGAGGTATTTACACCAAAGCAGCCGATGTTGGTGCTGACCTTGTGGGTAAGGTAGAGGCAGGAATTCCTGAAGATGATCCACGTAATCCTGCAACCATTGCCGATAACGTGGGTGATAACGTGGGTGATGTTGCCGGAATGGGTGCCGACCTTTACGAATCGTATTGTGGTTCAATACTGGCCACTGCCGCTTTGGGAGCTGCCATATCAATGAATTCAGGCCAGTTTAACGAGAAAGCCATTATTGCTCCAATGATCGTGGCAGCTATAGGTATTATATTCTCCATTTTGGGTGTGTTTATGGTTCGTACCAAAGAAGATGCTTCTGCCAAGAATCTACTTAACTCATTGCTAGTGGGTACTGCCGGATCATCGGTACTGATATTAATTGCCATTGGAGTAATGGCCTATCTTGGATGGTTTGGATGGGGTATATTTGGCTCTGTTGTTGCCGGTTTGATTGCAGGAATTATTATAGGCCAGGGAACTGAATACTACACTTCTGACGGATACAAACCAACGCAGGGTATTGCAAAACAGGCACTGCAAGGACCGGCTACAACCATTATCGATGGTATTGCTGTTGGCATGTACTCAACATGGATTCCTGTTGTAACTATTGTTGCAGGTATTATCGCAGCCTTTGGTTTTGCAGGCGGATTCACTGACTTTAGCGAAGGAGTATATGGTATTGGATTTGCCGCCGTGGGAATGTTATCAACTTTAGGGATTACTCTTGCAACAGATGCTTTTGGACCTATTGCTGATAATGCGGGTGGTAATGCTGAGATGGCCGAGCTGCCAAAAGAAGTGCGCGAACGTACTGATGCCCTTGATATGCTGGGTAACACCACAGCCGCAACAGGTAAAGGCTTTGCTATTGGTTCGGCCGCATTAACTGCTATGGCTTTATTGGTGGCATATATGGAAGAGGTAAGAATATGGCTTAAGAAAGTGCCTGAGCTTGGTAATAAATTCCTTGAAGTAACCGGGGCAGAGAGTTTAACATCTGCATCTATCAAGGACTTTGTTGATTTTTATGAGCTTAACATGTTCAACCCGCTACTGTTAGCCGGTTTATTTATTGGTGCGATGATGGCCTTTGTATTTTGCGCCATGACCATGAAAGCTGTAGGTCGTGCAGCAGGTGCAATGGTAGAAGAGGTACGCCGTCAGTTCAGAGAGATACCTGGAATACTGGAAGGTACAGGTAAGCCTGAATATGCCAAATGCGTAGCTATATCTACCAAAGGTGCTCAACGTGAAATGCTGGTTCCTTCAATTTTAGCCATTGCTGTTCCTATCATTGTTGGTCTATTTCTAGGCGTAGCGGGCGTTATTGGCCTGTTAATGGGTGGCTTGGTAACCGGTTTTACACTGGCTGTAATGCTAAACAACTCTGGCGGTGCCTGGGACAATGCCAAGAAATATATTGAGAAAGGTCACTATGGCGGAAAAGGTAGTGAGGCGCATCATGCAGGTGTGGTTGGCGATACTGTTGGTGATCCGTTTAAAGATACTTCAGGTCCGTCGTTAAACATCCTGATCAAGCTAATGACAATGGTTTCTGTTGTAATGTCTGGCTTAACAGTTATTTATTCATTATTTTAGTAATATCCACTTCTACAACAAACGCGGATGTTCATTTCATTCGTATACCATCAAATTAAAGTGATATACCGCCCTTATCTACGGGGCGGTTTTTTTCTTTATAAAAACATCAGGACCTGTTACAAATATCATCGGGAGCATTTTCATTTCTCTTCGCGAGCATTTTTGTTTCTCTTCGCGAGCATTTCTGTTCTCTTTCGGGTTCTTTTTTGATATTTATCAGGGGGCCATTTCTGTAAAATCATGGAACATCAATCAAAGCAGGCTAATGATTGACACAAACGAACAGGTCATATTGATGACATGACAGCAGGAAAGATCATTACACAAAAAAGCCGCTCATTAATGAACGGCTTTACTATATAAGGTAATTAGTATCCTAGAGTTGCTTCACAAGCGAAAGAACCGACTTTGCACACCCTTCTTGTCCGCCTTTAAATGAGAAATACAAGTGGTAAACACCTGTTTTACGACAAACAAACTGAAACTCATCATACATTTTACCATTGTGGAAGTTACTACTGATAAGCTTTTCATTTTGCTTTAATTGCATGATCATCTTTTCAGCATTTGAAGCCCCGTTAACAATGTTAAACTTGTATTGAGTGTTACTGTTTAGTACAACAGAAAATTTAACGTATCCGGTTTTAGTATCTTTCTTTTCTTTTACCATTTCAACGGTAAAATCTTTTATATACTGGCTTGAACCCATTTCTTTCAACGCCTGCTTAAGCAAGTCATCGCCACATTGCGCCGATGCACTAAAAGCACTCATTAAAAAAAGAACCAGGAAGCTATAAATTAATTTTTTCATCTTTTTCAGTTTAATTGGTCCCCAAGAACATTTGCAAAAATAAGGTTTTTTCAAATACTCTGACTTACGACACAATGAATTCTCTTAATGACTTGATTTCAGCAACAATAGCATTTACATCTTCAGGAGATATTTCCACATGGCTTACTTCATCCTGTACGATAATTAATTTACCATCCTGCTCTATTGTTTTAGCCTCACCCATTTCAGTCGTAATGCTTACGCCGCTGTATGCTTGCTTAAGTTTACCAATGTGTTCCGCCAACTGTGCGAAATCAGGATCTCCGCTATAGTTCTTTAAAATAATTTCGATGATGTCGATAATATCTTTCTGCTCAGCAACACGATTAATCAAGTTCTCATCATTGGTTTCCTCAATCACACTGGCTGTAATGTACAAACCTTCAATCCATGCACCTGTAACAATCAAAGACGATACGTTGCTACGCTTCTGGCTACGTAGGTATGAGTCCATTTGGTTGAAGCTTGAGATAGAAATCTGCATCAACGAATCCAGGTTATTATTGTTAGTAGCCATTCGTTTCAATGAATTGAAATCGAAGAACTGACCAACCTTAATACCTTCAGCCAAAGACTTAATAGATACCAGGTATGAAACAACAATGTTGTTTTTGTCAAAGGTATTGATATAACCAAGGTCAGCACTATAAACACCCAGGTTAAGCGCACGCTTGTAGCTGGTGTTGTAATCATCAACCTTGTCGGTGCTATTTAATATTTTTTGAGAGAAATCAACTCCTGTAGCCTTAATTATTGAAGCCATCTCAACCGGTGATGAAATATTCTGAATTACATCACTCATTACTTCTTCTGATAATTCAAGAGCTCCGCTTTCAGCTGGTGCAGAAAGTGTTAACTCATCAGATTCACTGCTCTTTTTTGATGACCCAGAACATGCTGACATTAAACAAATTCCGGCAACCATCAAGGTTAGGTAACTAAATTTTCTCAACATTTTAGTACGTTTTTAATTTCGATTGAAGCAATTATACTCAATTATTTAGTAAAAGGTTACTTTTTAATCAGTTTTAATTCCCCAAAGAAGTCCATTCCTTTCTTTAGCAAATCAAAATACAGCACGACATACATCATAATAGTCAATAACCAGACTACGGTAATATTGAACCATAATGTATCATAGAAAACACCTGCGAAATGTTTTTGCGGTGCAAAAAAGTGCGTACGGAACGAAACAGCTGTTTCGGGTTCAGGTATTTGGTAAATTGGGTCTACTACCTGAATAAGTTTATTTCCATCGCGTAATAACTTATTTTTATCAAAGGTTTTACGCACAATATCAGAGATACTCTCATTGTAATAGGCATCTTTTATGGCGTTGAAACGCTCTCTGTTATTTCTGATATTCTCTGATAAGAAACGGTCAATCGTATTATCGGCCGTATTAAATATATCTCTGTAATGATTCTTTAACTCCTGGATGTAGTTCTTAGTTTCCAGGGCAACATCTTCATTGAAGTTTTCAACCGTTAGTTTGTCAAGCGCCTTAAAGGTGATTGATGGAACGCGTTCCATCTCCTTTGATAATTCGTTATGCAATAAGCCAAGATCATTTGCATACGCTGCACTCTCTTTGTCTCCTATACGACAAGCATCAATAACCTCTTCAAGCTCGGGCAGGTAATAGACATTTTTAAAGTCAGAACTACTGTGCTGTAACTCTACATCAAAAATGTTCTTTTTATAATTGTTATGCTTGTATTGGTGCACAATTAGTCCTTCATAGATATAACGGGAAGGCATTACCTCGGCCACTAATGGTACTTTATCGACGCTTGTAAAATCTTTATTCAGCTTATCAAAAGTAAACATGGCTCCACCCAACACCATCTGCGGAATCATTACCAGTGGAATAAGTATATAAATGGTAACAATCGAGTTAAAAGACGCTGACAGGATAAGGCCAAGTATATTGGCAAAAGCAGATACTGAGAACAGAGCCAGCCAAAACTCGAAATTCATGCCTTTAATACCCAGAATACTATTGGCCACAAACACAAACAGTGTCATTTGAATGGCTGACATTGTAAATAATATCAGAATTTTAGATGCCAGGTAACTGGAGCGGCTCAGGTTCAGAAACTTTTCGCGCTTCAATATTTTAGCGTCCTTGAATATTTCTTCAGCACTGATGATCAAACCAAAAAACAGAGCCACAATAATACCCATAAAGATATAAGGGGCTATATTTTCATTGTCACGGAAAATATAAATATCAGACTCAGGATCAACAATATATCGAATAAGATATGCCAGTATAAATCCTAAGAACGGCGCTTCAAGAAGGTTTAACAGAATATACTGCGTATTGCTTATTTTCGATTTGAAATCACGAAGTGTATAAATGAAAAACTGCTTAAACCACGACGGGATATTTAAGGATTTGGGAGGCGTTGACGTCACCTGCTCTACCTGTGGCAATTCTATATTTTCTTTATAATGGTCATGCCATTCTTCCGGCGATGTTTTACGCTTGTTAGTGTAATTACCGTACTCGTCAATGACATTGGCATCGATAATATTGAATATAAGCTCAGGGTTGAGGTTACCACATGTCCCGCACTCCCCCTGATCACTGTTGATCTGAGCATCAAGTCGTTTAAAGTATATCAATGATTCACTTGGGTTACCATAGTATACCGGATAACCACCTGTATCAAGAATATACATCTTATCAAACATCTTGTAGATATCAGATGATGGCTGGTGGATCACAACGAATATTAACTTGCCCTTAAGCGCTAATTCACGTAACAAATTCATTACGTTTTCAGAATCACGTGAAGACAATCCCGATGTTGGTTCATCAACGAACAGGATCCCGGGTTCACGAATTAATTCCAGGGCAATATTCAATCGCTTACGCTGCCCGCCACTGATCATTTTGTTAAGCGGCGAACCAACTTTCAGGTTTCTACGCTCATACAATCCAAGGCTCATGAGGGTGTTATTAACCATCTCCTCAATCTCTTTTTCATCCTTGTCTTTAAAGCACAACTTGGCGTTATAGTATAGGTTTTCGTATACTGTCAGTTCCTCAATCAATAGATCATCCTGAGGAATATAACCGATAACACCTTCTACTTTGTCACGCTCATGATGCAGGTTAAAGCTATTGATCAGTACTTCGCCGCTTGTTGGTGTTTCGTTACCACACAACACATTTAGCAAAGTTGTTTTACCGGCACCACTGGCACCCATAATTCCGATCAGCTTGCCTTGTTCTTCTGAAATATTGACATCGCGTAAGCCAATACCCCCGGTTTTAAACTGGAATCCTACCCCTTTAACTTCATAGGAAATCTTTGAGACCGATGAGTCCGACATAAAGTGCGATACAACATCAGTATAATAAACCGGTTGTCCCTTTGGTAGTTTTACAAAACTACCTTTAGGGAAAAGATAAATACGTCGATTGTTAATCAGCAGGCCATTAAGGAAAATATCCTGCTCACCTGTATATCTGACAAAATACAGGCCAGCACTTTTCACCCTTAATATCAGCACATTCCTGTCGAGTTCGCCGGTTTGAATATGCTTGGCATGAGTTAGTTCAGGCACCTGATGATTAACGACTAACACATCGTCCAAATCGAGTTGAGCGAGTTCATTATTTACCGTATAGGTTTCAATGGCTTCAATCTCTTCTTTGGGCAATTTAAATACATCGGCCACAGTATTAATAATGGCCATCCGTTGCTCGGTAAATTTACGGTCGGCATTAACCAACTCATAAAGACGTAGAAGTACAACAACCTTCTGCTCTTTATTCAATTTCTTGTTGATCTTCTTACAAATTCCGAGGATTTTCACGGAATCCTTCATTGAAGTCAACTTAACCTTACCTTCAGGTTCTTCTTTACCAAGTTTTGAATCTTTCGAAAATTTAAGAAAGAGCGAATAGTATTCTTCAACGTCCTCAGCATTTAGCTGTTGTTTCAGGAATGTTTTTACATATTCTGTCTCATTCGCTTCAACACCTCCATCCTGTTTGGCGATTAAACCAAACAGCTGCATCAGTGCTTTCAGAATCTCTTCACTCATAAATTAAATTTCAAAGTATGTTTGGGTATTGGGGTCTTAGTCGGTGTATGAAATATAGTCGAAAGGTATTTCAACAATATCAGCATATTCTTCACCTGCTTCAAGCATGTCTTCTTCCTCCTCGTGATAATGCCACTTGATCACAACATCGTGGTCATTTTCAACGATTTCTTCAAACTTCAATAATATATCAAGAATCACTTTCGAAGAAGCAGTGTTGAAATACTCCAGTTTAAAATGAAACTCTGTTTTATCTGCCGGTGCTTCAGCGTAACCATCAATCCATTCAAGGATTGGCTCATAAAACATGTTAACATCCTCAGGTAATGATCGTCCTGAGATCTCAAACTTGGCATTGTCTTTATCCAGAATTACATTAGGTGTATCGTCTGTTCCCGCAATATTAATTACTTCCATTTTTTTGTCAGATTAGTTTCGTTTTACTGTTGATGTTAAGATAAAAAAGCTCACTTCTTCGTTTAGTTTTTTAAACTCGTAAGTTAGTTTACTACCGGTTTTTTTAGCAATGTCGATAAAACCAAGTCCGGCACCACCTTTATCAGAGATCTTACCTTCGCGCATCTGCTTTTTATAAAGCTCAGATAAGCCTTTTTTGTCCAAGCTGTTAACTTGCTCAAGACTTGCTTGCAGCTCAGGCACTTTCTCATTTTTAATAACATTACCAGTTATAATGTTATAACTCGTTTCGCCATGACTTACCATCACTATTCCCCGACGTTCACTTTCGTTTTCATCAAGAGAATCGGCATGTTTGCTAATGTTCTGAAGACACTCCACCATTACATTAAAAACTTTACGCTGTACCGAATTGGACTCTTGACTCTTCTCAAGACTTTTTTCAGTTATTGACGTAAAGGTCTTAGTAATTTCCTGTGTTACTTCTCCTTCGTAAACCAAATTAATTTCATTGGTTTTCATAGTCTTATACATTTGATATGCAAAGTCTAAAAAACCATGATTTTCTTTATTCTTATCCATACTGTGTAGTGTGTTAAACTTACTACTTAATCAATTTTTCTAAACTAAATAAAGAAATGCAAAAGTAGAAAGAACATGGAAATTTTTCCCACATCTCTCCAACGATTTTCACACTTCTTGCCTGAAGCGCCTAAGCATACTTCTTAAACTTTGACAAGATAGAAATAATTCTAACGTCACACGTCAGTGCTAGTACGGAAAAAACAGAGAATTGTTTTGTTATTTTACGTTAATTGCAAGATAGCATCACTTAAAGGTCATTATTTTGTGATAAAACAACCTTTAACAACATTGTAGCAACAGTTTAACCTAGAAAAATATGCCCATTTAAGCCTTCATTAATGAGCGTATTTGACAGGTGTATGCATGGAAGGTATATTCGATGCCAGATTATCAAGAATAATGGCATTAAACCAACCATTATCAAATGGTTAGAATTACCAATGAATGCTAATTGAGGTTAATAAGAAAATTCGATTGCAAATTAGTTTGCTCATTCACCTTACATTCCTCACACAACTCCTTATCAAAGGTGCTTATGATAAATCCTTGTGATAAATAATTAGAGATAGCAGCCATTTTTTCAAAATCACTTGCATGAAAAAATATGCGTTTAGGCTCAAACTGAAAGCAATAGTCAACGGCTTTGGAAAGAAACATAGCCCTTATTTCGAAGTCAATGAATTCGTTAATAATACCGAAATTTTTGATCTCAACCTGACGATCAGGCAACACGATAAGATCAAAGGAACCTACTATTTGTCCTTCGTGCATGGCAACAAAGAAATGTACCTCAGGATAGGCCAGGAAGCTCTTTAGAATATCTTTATTCCACGAAAGCTGTTCCCACCAGTCATTGGCCATCTGACCCGACACCGGAAAGCTATAGTCAAAGTCTGAACTCTTTTTAATTTTAATCAGTTCAATCTTTTTATCGTAACCCTTTGCAGGAATAAACTGTGTTCTGCTGCTAAGCTCCAGAATATTATAGTTGACCCTTTTCTTCATAACACCCTAATTTACATCCAGGTGGTGTTACGCATTTTTCGTGCCAAGGTTCTTTAAAAAATGTGAAAAAATCTGTTTAGCTGACTGTTTCCCATTTTCCTGTTTCTGATGAACGAATGATGGCATCAAGCACTCTTTGGTTGCAAATGGCGTCATCTTCATCATTAGACGGCGTTACCTTTTCAATAATATTGTGGGCAAACCCATCAACCATCAGACCATATTGGTCAACAGCCTCGATTTCGACGATTCGCGTTCCAATCGCTGTTTCAACAGTTACTTTCGCAGGTACATCAGTATAAGTATTGAATGGAAGATGCACAGTTATCATTCCTGCCGCCCCAACAATGTCGACCCTTTGAAAGGCATTGGCACATGTAGAAACATTAAACGTAGCTCTGACTGAACCAAAATCAAGAATGGCGGATGTGAGCATATCTGTGTCAAAATCGGGATGACGACTTACCAGACTGACGACCTTTTGCGGTTCCTTATCAAGTAAAAAACGAGGGACTGAAATAGCATAACATCCAATATCACGTAATGCCCCTCCCCCATATTCCTTGATATTTCTGATATTAGATGCAGCAGGATTATTGTAAGAAAATGCAGTATTGATGTATTGGATCTTACCAATATTATTGGTCCTGATTATGTCTTTCACCTTGATCCATTGAGGATGGAATTTATACATAAAGGCCTCTGTCAGGATAACATTGTTTTTCTGGCAGCACTCTACCAGCTCCTGAACTTCTTCAGCATTCATACACATTGGTTTCTCACACAAAATGTGCTTACCAGCCAAAGCAGCTTTTTTGGCCCATTCGAAATGCATATGATTAGGTAGGGGAATATATACAGCATCTATCGACTTGTCTTCCAGCAAGGCCTCGTAATCGCCATAATACTTTGGTATATTGAACTGACGTGCCAGCTCGGCCGACTTTTTAATATTGCGGGATGCTATGGCATACACCTCAACACTATCCAATGCCATAACAGGCAAAACCACTCGTTTAACAAAGTGATTTGAACATCCCAATACGCCTAAACTTAACTTCTTCATGCCTTTAATAATTAATCAACCTGGTAATTGTAAATGTAGTTTTCAGAACCTCCTACGATAAGATTGAATCTTGAGGCTGAAGACTTTAAAAATCCAATACTAAAGCGCGAATTACCCTTTAACGGGAAGCCTTTATACATTTTACCATCATTATTCAATAAATAAATATTGCCATTGTCTTTTTCAGATATTCCAAACTTGATATTATGAGATGAGAATTGATACCTGTCAATATTCAGGTTAATTTCCTCATCAAAATCCTTATCAAAGACCTTACTGCCGTCAGCTGTCTTAATTTCCAAGCTGTTTGGTTCTGATAGTAAATAATGGTTTTTGCCATTCATTGAAAATAAATTAAAGCAATGCTCATTTTCAACATCAAACACATCAAAATCCTTAACTACACCATTACTCAACATGATCTTTTTAACAACTCCGCTATTATCGGTTGTCACCAAACAATCATTGCTTTTATTTCCGTTCTCTATAAAATACGCCGAATTTGAATTTCTGACAAACTGTTTACTTAATTTGACCCTTACATTACCCTTTCTATCACAGATGTAGTTCCTTTTATTGTCGGCAAAAGCGATATAGTCTTTTCCATTTGAACGAAAATGTTGAACAGGTAAAGTCACTTCTCCATCTGTTTTTCCAAATTTCCAACCTGACACTTTATTTCCCTGACCATCATACAGGTATATACGGCGGTTTTCACAAGCTACAAACAAGCGATACTTCCGGTTGTTATCGTAATCACACACAGCCACTCCGTTCGTTGCCGCGGAAGGTAACCTTACGGGGAACTTAGCAACATTATTACCATTTCTATCTATTAAAAAGATCGAGTTACGGGTATTGAAGAGGTACTGAAGCTTATTATTCCGATAATAATCTACCTGAACAATTTCACTCATAACAGGACTATCAAGAGGCCTTTTCCATAAAACACGACCACTGTTGCTAAGTAAATAAAGATTGTTTGCTTCATCCTGTACCATTACCTCACGCTCTTTTGTGTAGTGATTTTTAACCAGCGTTGGCTTCATGATTACTGTTGAATCAAGTAAGCTTTGCCAAACGGTGCGCGGTTCTGATTCACGCATAGGCATGTATTGCAGGTAAGAAGTAGTATAAATCATCTGACCTGTTCCGCTTAATTGCACCCCAATTCCATAGAAATTACCAAATGCTTCTTTTTGAGATTCACTAACATCACCTAATACAGGATTGAAGAATTTACCCAACAAAGGTGCCAGGTGAGCTGTTTCGCAAAAGATAAATACATTCTCCCTGCTTGAGAAATTACTCAAAAAAGTCTGATGAGCTCGACTCTTACTCAGGGTCTTATTGAGCATATTGCTATAGATAAATTGTTCTATTAATACAGGTGCATCGGCCAATATGATATTATCATCGTAAAAGGAAATAAATTCTTGTGGCACCTTGGGTAGCATATCCCCAAACAGATGTTTCATGATATCATCGGGAAATCCATGATAAATGTTAAATTTCATCTCTGCATCAGGCCTGTAGGTTTTTAACAGTTTTGGAGAGTTGCCTTGCCTGTGTAGCTTTCTGAGCATTTCCAATAGCAACTCTTGACCTGTGGACCGGCTTTTCATCTTTAAAATAAGTGCTCCATTGGCTTTGGGTTGAAGGTGGTTATAATCGCTATAAGCCAGCCCGAGTTCACCGGTCAGCTGACTGAATAGTTCATCTTTAAAATTAAACCCAAATTCTTTCTGGTAGCTGGCATTCAGCCTGTCAAGAGAAGCTCCCACGTTATTGTCAAGATGAAATTTACTTATCCTTTGCTTAAGCTCCTTCCCGCTACCAACAGAAACGGTAATATAAGCCCTTGTATGACCTGGTATAACATCATGCATCCTTGAACGCTGCGGTTGAGCATCGGCCAAAAGCTGACTTACAAGCCCTTTATTAGTTGAACTCATAAACCCATTGAGTAGTATGGCCTGTTCTTCGATCTCAACATCTAATTCGGCCCAATAACTTTGCTCATGCAATTGATTAACCCTTTTTCGGCCTACTTTCTCAACGACCGGTTTAATAACTGCAGGTAGTTCCTTAAAATTAACAAACACATTTAGCTTTGAACCTGCTCCTATTGTTTTGTAAATCTGTTTAAAATCGTCACTATCAACCCAACTCTCGGTCCTTTGCTGTTGACGTATGGATGACTCAATTAACAAATTAGACGAACTAATCAATAACAAGCCATTATCAACATGAATAAAAAGTTGTTTCCTGCCACTTCCTATCTCATAAATGATTTTTGAATTATATTTTCGCTCGTTGAGATCATAACCTGAATCATTAAGTTGCTTTATAAAGCGCTTTATTTTTGCCTCTTCCTTCCTGTTAGGTATTTCAAACATATAGAAAGGATTCACGCTTTCTTTCCCCTGAGCATGAACTGAAAAATAAAACGGTAATTTGCTTAAATGCTTTAAAATTGCATCTCCGTCGGTTGTTGAGAGCGAGTCTAAATTGGCAAAAATCCCAAATAGTTTTGCAACTAAATTGGATTGTTTCAATTCTTCCTTGAATTCTACCGTGTGAAACAATGATTGATGTATATAGCCAAGACTGTTAGCCTTGACTATAAGCGCAGCATCTGAGGGCAACGCCGCTAACGACAGATCGTTGTTGTAGCTTTTTACACGATTAACCTGGAATAAAATGTAAACTAAAAGTGCACAACTAATAAAAATGGTTGCAATAACCCAGCCCTTCTTCATACCGATACGTTAGATAGGTTAAAAAAAATGATGTGATGTAAGGTTTAATACCGTGTTACAAAACTAGTTTTGTATGGTTAATTGGGCAAGAAAAACCACCTAATTCTATCGCACAATCAATAATTTTATCACATCTGAATCGGTTCCATCACTTGAACTAACATAAATCAGATAAACACCTGTTTTAACTTTCTCACCAGAAAAGTTGGTTCCATCCCAGTATGCATTGCCTCCCAACGAAGTGGTTTCATGAACCAGTTTACCGCTTACAGTTGTAATTTTAACAATACTATTCTGCATTAGGCCAGTTATTGTTATCTCACCTGAATAATCAGGACGGACAGGATTAGGGTAGGCATAGACCTTTTTGAATGAGCTATCTCCTTCCGTGGCTTTTGCCCTATATGATACTATCCCATTTTCAGTTCCTATAAAAACTTCACCCGAATTTGGGGAAATAGCGATACTGGTTATTGAATTTGAAGGTAAAGGACTATTATCCACATTAAACGTATTATAAGTTTTTAGTCCATCTTCTGAAACAAGGTAAATTCCTGAATTAGCAGTTCCAATCCATTTTCGGTTGGCACCATCTACTGCAATACAAGTAACACGTTCACCATCTAACAAATAATCGGCCAGATTACTTCCATCATTTCGAGGCACTTTTATCCGGCTTGCTACTGGATATTGTTCAGAAAAAATAGCCCATGGACGGTAATACAATAATACACCAACATCCGTACCCAACCAGATATATCCGTTTTTATCTTCTACTATACATGTAACAACTTTTGTAATCACAGTACGATTTTCATCCCAAAGCATAAGTTGTCCTTTATTACGAGAATCTTTATCTACATAATTATTGAGTGGTCCACGATATTGATCATCCTGAAAATCAAAAAGAGTATTATTTGTATCGAACACGAATAAGCCATTATTCGATACATTAATCCATTTGTAATCCCTACTATCCACAAAAATATCAGGAAGAAAATTACCTTCTCCTCCATTTATATTTGTCACAATTCCTGGATAGTCAAGAGTTAACCACCCCGGGTATTCAGCATTTTTATTATTTTCATCTAAACTCTTTTCAGCCAATTTGACATGAATAGGACGATCTACTAAGGAATTTGTCATCCATAGATTATTCTCACTATCCATAGCTGGTCCTCCGACCCAAATAAGGTAGTCATCAAATTTTCGAAGAGGACTATTACTTTCATTGTAAACAATCTCTTCATTACCAAATTCTATAAGTCCATAACCCCAGCTCGCTCCATATATCTTTGATTTATTATCTTTATCAACAGTTGTTTTAATAACATCGTAAACTTTAGACTCGGTTTTGGTGGTATTCCAGCTTTCAGAATAAAAATACCAATGCGCAGGGATATCAGTCTTTCCATCAAAACTGCCTGTTGAGACAATTAATCTTTCATCATAGTACATATGAATATTAAAGTTTGCTTCCGGCCTATCGGGCATGATAACTTTATCAATATCATTTTTCCATATAAGTCCATAATTATTATCACATATAAATGAATATCCATCGGATACAGTTATATCAAACGGATAAATATTCTCAATAATACCAGTTTCAGTAACATATGTAACAATTGTATCCTTCAGGTTTAAATCTTGGTCAAATACCTGCAATTTACTGTCACCAATCACATAAACACTTTCATTTGATACAATATTAGCAATATCAGTAATATTTGTCTCAAATATCTCATACCCAGAATCATTTACCTTAAATGTAGCGTCCTTACCATTGGTTAACTGACAATTAACCAGAAAGTAATTATCACCTATATTTTCAATTGTATTGTAAGAATTACTTTTTGTTTCAGGAAGCACCAGTTGTTTCCATGATTTAGAATCAATTAGATTATGATGAAATTCATCAGCATAAAACACTCCATCATCACTTGCAACATATATCTTATCATTAAATATTACAGCCTCATTTAAGGATAGCACATTTTGATCTACAATAGGGTAAACTTCGTATATTTCTTGCTTTTCCAAGTCAAACCTAATTAGTCCTAAATCAGATGACAAATAGGCATATAAGCCATTCACTAAGATGTCGTTTATTTGTTTTGAACCTGATGAGGGGTACAATGATAGCTCAGGTACATTATAAATAGAGTCATCAATTAACAAATCAATATTACCAGTAGAATATCCTATGATAAAGTAGTCAAACTCGTCTGCATATGCAACAGAAGTCACTTTTTCATCATTCAATGGCAATGCCTTATTTAAGGTTATCATTTCATTAGACTGAAAGGAATATATATAAATGCCCGATGAAGTTCCAACAACCACCCTACTTTCACTTGAAGCTATCGATGTTGCTGAATTCATTGCCTGATGATTTTTCCATACTTGTGCATCTAACGTTATGTAGCAGATACAAAACAGAAATAGAATAGTAATTAAACGAATCATTAATCTTAAATTTTAAAGTAGAAAAACAATTGAAACAAGAAACATAGTACAGATAGAACAAAAAGAATATGAATATAATCGGGTTTGAATATAAATTGCACGTCACTTCTTCCCGAAGGTAGTTCAATACTCATCAAACTTATATTACTCCTGCTTATACAAACTCTTTCATTATTTACATAGCAATGCCATCCAAAATGATAATTCTGTGAAAGATTCAATTTTAATGGTTTATCACGCATATTCTGAACAATAAATCCAAATCGATTGGAATCAACAGTGGTCTCAATACTATAATAATCAGATTGTACAGCCTCATTATCGTCACTAACATATACGAATGGCTTATTCTTTATATATTCTATTAAAGAATCATTCTCTAGTTCTGTATAACCTTTGAATTGATATGGAGTATATGCCCAATAAGAAACTACACCCATGTATGTCGCCTTATTTAATCCATATTTAACATGTTCTCTACTCAATTTCTCAACATCATTTAAAGTAATCTTATCAAGACGATTCTTCGTATTGTCATACTCAATTATTTTAATCTTAGAAAAAATATCAAGAGGATTTTGTCTAATATCAACAACGGTATGAGGAAACATCAATTGAGAAACAAACATGATCTCAGCTAGCAGAAAAGCTTTCAACAGAGTAGATTTATTAATTGTTCCAGCCATTTTTGTCACTAACAAATAAAGCAACAATAAAGCAATGGACATAAAGAACTGAATAATAAACAAAAACTCAAGTGACATCTCACTTGGTTTTAGAGTTATTTGAGAAATAAAGGTTATAAGTTCTTCATAATGAATCGCAACTATGGTAATTATACCAATAACATAACTGCCAACCGCGTAAATAAGAAACTTTGAAAACAGTCTCCATGATGTGATATGATCGATACAATGTCCCAACAATAATGAAATGCCTATTATTGCAAACATCCTGTATAATGAAGGAAATCTAAAAAAATCGAATAATGGCACATACAATGCAAACACTTTTCTTATTGGCAATGACTCTCCCATTGCCAAAACAAAACTAAATGCGATTAACAAGGTAAGTTTCCAATGCTTCTTAAATAACTTAAAATTAAACAGTAGACTATATATAATAATCAGTATTGAAAAAGTTCCAATAAAAACATTAATAAGCGATATATCACCCTTCCAAAAAGAAAAACTTTCAACATAGGTCGCTATTGGAGCAAAAAAAGACAAGAAGTCAACGGGGTAAAGAGATCCATACAGAAGTTGCTCAAGATCTAATTGCCCCCTCTCTATTAAATTAATGTTTGAAAGAACAGAATAAAGAACGAGACTTGTTGTAAGAACATTTAGAAATACAAGAAGTAATGAACGCTTTATAAAAATCCCAACCTTAGCTTGATAATCTGTTTCAACGGTAAGTAGTAAATATAACCTATATAGAAAAACAATAACAAGAAAGTAATAAACACTCACTATGAATCCCCAATAACCACCTGTTGTTAATAAGTACAATGACAAGCTTGTCCCTAGAAGATGCTTATAAGAGAATGTATTAGTAAATTTAATAAATTGTAATATTACTATTGGAGTCCAGGCTGCACTAACGATCCACCCCAAATGCTGTGCATGACCTATAAAAAAACCTGTTAAACTATATACAATAGCGATTGTTATACTCGAACTCCTAGAAATTCTTTTATATAATGAAAAATGATAAACACCTACTGCCGCCACTACAAGATGAATGACATACTCAAGGTGAAATGTTAAGTTTGTATACCCAAATATACTTAAGATCCAAGATGGCCAATACCAAGATTGCGGGTCAATATATTGAGCAAATCCTAAATTCTGATTGGGATACCATAAAGGCAAACTAAAATCCTGTAACGATCCAGCTATATAATATCGCCAGGGAATTGAGATATTAATTGCATCCCATTTTACAGAGGCAACACATAAACTTATGGGCCAATAGGTTAATATAACCGCAATAGCAATTATCACATAGTCATTCCTTATCAGTAACTTAACAAACCTCACCTTAAAAACTCTATCAATTTAACAACTGCTCTTCCACGATGACTAATCTTATTCTTCTCCTCCAAATCCATCTCTGCAAAAGAAACATCAAAGCCTTCAGGTTTAAAAATCGGATCGTAACCAAATCCCTCACTACCCGACTTCTCTTTTAAAATCTCTCCATCCACATAACCTTCAAACTGAAACTCCTTACCATCCATTATTAAAGAGATTACAGTTCGAAAACGGGCATTCCTGTTTTTAACACCCTCCAGCTTTTCCAATACTTTTTGCATGTTTGCTTCGGCATCTTTGTCAGTGCCGGCATAACGGGCTGAATAAACCCCTGGTTCACCATCAAGTGCCTCTATCTCAAGGCCTGTATCGTCAGCAAAGCAACTGATTTTATACCGCGAATAAATATAGTCTGATTTCTGCAAAGCATTAGCTTCAAGGGTAGTTCCTGTTTCAGGTATATCATCAGTACAATTAATGTCCTTCAAACTTAACACTTTAATTGTATCACCAAGCAATGCTTGTATTTCTTCCAGCTTGTGCTGATTATTTGTTGCAAAAACCAAATCCATGGACAATTACTTTTTTACATTAAACGAGTTATACACAAAAGTATTTTAATTGTATCAAAAAAACATGAAAACAAAAAAAGACGACCTGCTAAGATCGTCTTTTGATATATAACTAATAGTTTATCATTAACTAAAACCTCCGTAACCGTATTTCATTAAATCGGTTCTCGGATTAATGACCAAAACCGGCATTTTGGCGCTGTTGGCAATAATGTATTGCTCATAGGCTCCAAGCACATAATCGTGGAACGCAATGTCGCGCGTTGTCATTACCAAAACCAGGTCAGCATCGATCTTTTCAGAGAATTGAATGGTCTCCTGTGAAAAAGAAGCATCACCTTCAGACAATACTAACTCATAATCTATACCTTTCTCTTCCAGATATTTCTTAGAGAAAACAACATTTGCTTTCGTTCGGCTATCAATAATACCTTCCTTGGTTGCCGAAGCATAAATGTAAACCTTAGGTTTTGAGAACTGATACATAAATTGTATCCACTTCAGCTTTTCTTTGTTTTCAGACTTATAATCAACTGGGAAAACTATTTTTTGATAATCTTCACGCTTTGGTGCCGACTGTACAACCAAATAAGGAATTTTTGACCCTACGATCACTTTAAGCGCCCAGCTACCTGTCAGTTTTTGCAAGCCTTTCATTCCATGCGTTCCCATAACTACAAGCAAACACTCCAATTCTTCAACTACGGAATTAATCGTTTTAAAGATAGTACCTTCCTTTACCGAAGTAGAAGGTAGCACTCCCCACTTTTCTTTAATTTCCGCAGCGTCATTAGCTAATTTCTCTTCAAGTTCAGCTATTTGTTCTTCTTTTTTTGCAATATGAAGCAAATGAATGTTTGCATCCAGCTCACCGGCAACCTTAATAGCATGCTGAACAGCATTGTTTGCTACCTCGGTAAAATCGTAAGGAACCAGAATTGTGTTCTTTGATGTGTCCATAAAAAGCTCTCCTGAATGTTCTTTATTAACGGAATAAATATAGTACTTTTGATTCTAATTTCAAGCAAGCATTGATACCTAATAAATTATGCTGAAGGGAGACATCAACATAAAAGAATCATATTTCTTACTTTTCAAAAAAAATCTATTATTCGCGGTTGTATACGTACTCCCCTTATTTTTGTTCCCAAAAAATAGCCTCGGACAAGCACACTCCATCAAAATAATGGCTGAAACACCAAATAATGAGCAAGTCGCTGTTGAAAATAATTTTATACAGATACAAAACAGATCCTTTGCCTTTCACTGGTACAGCGACAGCATTAATTTATCAAAAACAAGGTATCGCCTGGTTCCGTATTCTAAAGAATGGAGTCCATGGACTGCGCGTAACTCAGCTGCTTTTTTCAACTTAAAAGAGGGCAACTATTTATTTTTACTTGAATTGCCCGATGGTCAAATAAAAGAAGCAAGCATACAAATTGATCTCCCTGTATGGAAACACCCCTTGTTTTATATTACAGGCATTGTCATACTTAGTTTTATTGGATTCATGTTGTTCGTCATCCTGTTCAGGCAGCGCATACGGAAAATTACACACAACATAGAAGAGGAGTTTAAAAAAGCATTTAAGATAAAGCAGAAAGCCAGGGAGAAAACCGTAGGCGTAAATGCCAAAACAGTGAAAGCGCAAGCTCGTATCCGGTCAAGAAAATACAAGAAGGTGACTGTTCTTTTTGCAGACATACAGGGTTTTACCAAAATCGTTGAACACATTAACCCTGAAACATTAATCGATGAGCTTGACCGCTTCTTTTTCTTTTTTGATGGCGTGGTTGAAAAGTACAATATTGAAAAAATAAAGACGATTGGTGATGCATACATGTGTGCAGGTGGTATACCAAACATTAATCGCACCAATCCTGTTGAAGTGGTTTTGGCAGGGCTTGAAATGCAGAAGTTTATGCAAGACAGTAAAGCTCAACAAAACAGTGAGGTTGGTTTTTGGGAATTAAGGATAGGCATTCATACCGGACCGGTTATCTCGGGTGAAATAGGTCGCAAAAATGTATCGTTCGATATTTGGGGGGACACTGTTAATATTGCATCGCGAATGGAAAGTTCGGGAACGGCAGGCATGATAAACATTACAGGTGTAACCTATGAACTGATAAAAGACTTTTTCGACTGTGATTATCGTGGAAAGATGCCAATTAAATATAAAGGGGAAACAGATATGTATTTTGTAAAGAGAATTAAATCGGAGTTATGTACAGATGAACACGGCATTTTCCCTAACAAAAAATTTGAGGTCAAGTTACAACACATTCGCTTTGGTGATCTTGAGGAGTTTGTTCTGAACAAACTGGAAACCGAACTGGAAGAGAGCATGTTCTACCACAACAAAGCTCACACGCAGGACGTCTTAACCCAGATCGAAATCATAGCCCGCGGTGAAAAGGTCAGCTCTGAAGACCTATTACTTCTGAAAACCGCTGCACTGCTGCACGACATCGGTTTTATTGTTGAATACCACAATCATGAAGATAATAGTATTCGCTTCAGCAAGGAGCTTCTTCCCAATTTCCATTACCACGACTACCAGATCGATCAAATAGTTGAACTCATTAATGTGACCAGAGTTGGTCAACGACCTAAAAACTATTTGGAGAAAATAATGAAAGACGCTGACCTTGATTATCTGGGCAGAGCCGACTTTATATCTATATCAGACAACCTGTTCAAAGAACTTAACCTGCACAATGGAAAAATGACCATTGATGAATGGAACAGACTGCAACATGATTTTATTGAACAACACACCTACTATACAGCAACAGCGCGCAACCTTAGACAGGTAAATAAAGAGCGGCAACTTCAAAAGCTTAAAGTACTGGTTAATAGCTAAAATTTCTGGCCAATTCTAATCAGTCATTAAACACTATCCTTCTGATTATACTCACAATATACCTATTGACATTACAAATAAAAGCGAAACTTCTGATGCCTGACTTTAAATTTAACTAAGCACTTCTGCCTAAAAACTAATGAACTATTGTATATTTGCTTTATTCTTAAAACTAACAATTGGAAAATGGCTAAAAATTTCGAACCTGAAAATAAGTTACCCAACATGATCGGTCCGGGTACTAAGATCAAAGGAGATATTGAAACGAATGGCGATATTAAAATCGATGGATCCATTGAAGGTAATATTATCTCTAAAGGAAAAGTTCTGATTGGGCAAAACGGCCAGGTTACTGGTGAGGTAAAATGTACCAATTGTGACATTTATGGTGCCTTCGATGGGAAGTTAACTGTAACAGAACTTCTATCTCTTAAAGCATCGAGCAAGTTACATGGCGACGTTAAAACCAGTAAGTTATCAATTGAGCCGGGAGCTATATTTACAGGAACATGTAAAATGGACGATAAAGTAACTCAACCAATAGCTGGTGGCACTGATGCCAAAAAGTAATACTTCTACTACAATCATCCGATCGGCATTTGTTTATTTAATAGTGGCATTTCTTTTAGGAAGTGGAACGTATTTAATAGGTAATAGCCTGCAGATAACATACGAGAAGGTAAGCTCCGGACTTATATTTTTAACCGGACTTTACCTTCTTTTTTATTTTCTATTTGTTTTCATTCAAAAAAAACACCCCGATAAAAGCGGCTTTATATTCCTGATTTTAATGTCGTTAAAGCTCTTTTTTATTTTCGGATATTTATTTCTTTTTCTAAATCCAACCTCCGGCGAAAACAAAAGAGAAGTACTATTGTTTTTAATGAACTATTTCGCGCTTCTGGTCGTAGATATGACCGTTAAGATTCGCTTAATGAAATAAGAAAGTAAAACAGCACACAATCACTTGATGCAGAATATCAGAATAATTATTGCACTAACGGCCTTTTGGGCTTTTACTCACACCATTTTGGCCGCCGACAAACATGGCGAAAGTTCTGAAAATGAGTTCGACCCCATGGAAATGATCATGCACCACATTGCTGATTCACATGAGTGGCACGTTATTTCCTATAAAAGTGATGGTGAAGAGAAACACATTACTATTCCATTGCCCGTTATTTTAATTGATGAAGGTCTTCATGTTTTTATGTCATCTGCCTTTCATCATGGAGAAGAACTGGTTCAAAAAGGTAATTCATACTACAAATTATATCACGGAAAAATATACAAAACCGATGCCTCGGGAACTATTAAGTACGATGATGATCACGCTGTTTTAAATGAGAAACCCCTTGATTTTTCAATCACGCGCAATGTGGCGTCCATGTGGTTAAGCATTATTATAATCATATGGTTATTCACCACTGCAGCGAAACGATACAAAGGTGGACCTGCCGCTCCGAAAGGCGTGCAGTCATTTGTTGAACCCCTTATTTTATTTGTTCGCGATGATATTGCCTATGCTCAGATTGAAAAGGATAAGGCAGACAGGTTTTTACCATTTCTATTAACCCTGTTCTTTTTTATCTGGATAAATAATCTCATTGGTCTGGTACCATTTTTTCCGGGAGGAAGTAACCTGACCGGTAATATTTCATTAACCCTGGTATTGGCATTAATTACCTTTTTTGTAACCAACTTTAGCGGTTCCAAAAGCTATTGGGGGCATATATTCTGGATGCCGGGCGTACCGGTGCCAATCAGGCTATTGTTATCAGTGATCGAATTTATTGGCTTGTTCACAAAACCATTCGCCCTGATGATTCGTTTATTGGCTAACATTACAGCAGGTCATATCATTATCCTGAGTTTATTCTCACTCATCTTCGTGATGAAATCAGTTGCCATCGCTCCTGTGTCAGTTCTGATGTCACTGATGATGTTTATGTTGGAATTATTAGTTGCAGTATTGCAGGCTTATATATTTACCTTATTATCAGCTCTGTTTATTGGCATGGCTGTACACAGTGAAGAACATTAATAGTTAATATTTTTAAACGTAATACAATGGAAGGTTTATCATTAACCACAATCGGATTAGGCTTGATCATTATTGGAGCCGGATATGGAATTGGTCGAATTGCTCAAAGTGCTATGGAAGCTATGGGACGTCAGCCAGAAATTAGTTCTAAAATTCAAACGGCGATGATTATTGCTGCTGCCCTTATTGAAGGTGCTGCACTATTTGCGATTGTAGTTGCTTTGATGAAAGGTTAAAACGAAACGATTATGGGATTGTTATCACCAGATCCCGGTTTAGTCTTTTGGTCAGCACTAACGTTTGGGCTCCTGGTTTTCATACTAAGGCGATATGCCTGGAAACCAATATTGCAAGCCGTAAAGTCTCGTGAAGAGACCATTGAGTTTGCATTGGCAGCAGCCGATAAAGCCAAAGCTGAAGTAGAAGATTTAAATGCTACTAAAGTTCAGATAATGAACGAAGCCAAGGCAGAGCGTGACACACTGATCAAACAAGCGCGGGAATTAAAACAATCAATGTTGGATGATGCCAGGCACAAGGCCCAGGAAGAAGCAGATAAGATTATTGCATCTGCACGTCTTCAAATTGAGCGGGAAAAAAATGAGGCTATCCTTCAATTGAAAGAAAAAGTTGCGGAGTTCTCTGTTGACATTGCAAGCAAGCTGTTGGAAGAAGAATTACAATCAACCGATAAGCAGCAGGCGATCATTGACAAGTACCTGCAGGAAGTGAATTTTAATTAGTGATATTCACTATTAAAAACAAGTTGAACAACATTCTGAATTAAAAGAGGATGAACAGAAGTTTAATAGCAGACAGATATGCCAGGGCTCTTTTTAAACTTGCTGAAGAGCAAAAAGAGTTGGAGCGCATTTATGAGGACGTTAACCTGATACAGTCCTATTGCAAAGATGCAGAAGGATTCACAGACTTACTCAACAGTCCTGTTATTAAACCTGCGCAAAAGAAGCACGCTTTTCACTCTGTCTTAGACAACAAAGTAGCGAAAAGCACGCTAAACCTGTTGGACTTATTAATAGCCAACAATCGCGAAGTTCTGCTTGAAGATATCAACAGGCGGTTTATCTGGTTGTATAAAAACGAGAAAGGCATCAAGGAAATAACTGTATTTACAGCTATTGAGTTTGATAATAAGCAAACAGAGGTGCTCAATCAATTTTTAAAAGACCAGTTTAAGTCTCCCATTGAGCTTACTATTAAAGTTAAACCAGAACTACTGGGTGGATTCATCTTAAAAGTAGATGGTAAAATGGCTGATGCCAGTATGAGCTCAAAGTTGAAACAAATAAAAAAGCAATTGCTTAGTTAAACGTACTAAATTGATTTTCGGATGGATACGATAAAACCGGCTGAAGTATCGGATTTATTAAAAAAACAGATTGCAGGCTTCCAAACGTCGACTGACCTGGAAGAAGTAGGAACTGTTTTGCAGGTGGGTGATGGTATTGCCCGTGTTTTTGGACTCAACAATGTTAAAGCCAACGAATTAGTTGAGTTAGAATCATGCATGGGCGTGGTGCTTAACCTTGAACAGGATAATGTTGGGGTAGTGCTGTTTGGCTCATCACAGGCCGTAAAAGAAGGCGATTTAGTAAAACGTACCGGGCGTATTGCTTCTATTAATGTAGGCGAAGGCATGGTTGGTCGTGTTATTAACGCCATTGGTGAACCTATTGATGGTAAAGGACCAATACAGGGCGAAACCTATGAAATGCCTTTGGAACGTAAAGCTCCACAGGTAATTTATCGCCAGCCGGTAAAAGAGCCATTACAAACCGGCCTTTTGGCTGTCGACGCCATGACACCAATTGGCCGTGGCCAGCGAGAGCTGATCATTGGTGACCGACAAACAGGTAAAACTGCCATCGCCATTGACACCATCATTAACCAGCGCTCTTTTTACGAAGACGGCGAACCGGTATACTGTATTTATGTGGCAGTAGGTCAAAAGGGAAGTACCGTTGCTCAGATTGTTAATACGCTTGAGAAACATGGTGCTATGGAGTACACAACAGTAGTGTCTGCTCCTGCTGCCGATCCGTCGGCCATGCAGTTTTACGCACCATTCTCAGGAACAGCTATTGGTGAATATTTCCGCGATACTGGCCGTTCAGCTCTTATTATCTATGATGATCTGTCAAAGCAGGCTGTATCGTACCGTGAGGTGAGTTTGCTCTTGCGCCGACCACCGGGGCGTGAAGCCTATCCGGGTGATGTTTTTTACCTGCACAGCCGCTTATTGGAGCGTGCTGCCAAGATCATTGAATCAGATGAAATCGCCGCGCAGATGAACGACTTACCCGAGTCTCTTCGTCCCCTCGTAAAAGGTGGTGGTTCATTGACAGCACTCCCTATCATTGAAACACAGGCTGGCGACGTATCTGCGTATATTCCAACCAATGTTATCTCCATTACCGATGGTCAGATATTCCTTGAGAGTGATTTATTCAACTCAGGTGTTCGTCCGGCTATTAACGTGGGTATATCAGTATCGCGTGTTGGTGGTAGTGCACAGATCAAACCAATGAAAAAAGTAGCTGGTACCTTAAAACTCGACCAGGCTCAATACCGTGAACTGGAAGCCTTTGCCAAGTTTGGTTCTGACCTGGACCCGGCAACCATGCTGGTTTTGGATAAGGGGCGTAAGAATGTTGAATTATTAAAGCAGCCTCAATATCAGCCGGTAAAGGTTGAAGAGCAGGTAGCCCTTATCTACTGTGGTACAAAAGGACTATTGAAAGATGTACCATCTGATAAAGTGAAGGAGTGGCAAAAAGAATTCACAGAGAATCTGACCATGGGTCACCCTGAGCTACTGCAAGACATTAAAAAAGGTGGATATAACGAAGATATAACAGCAAAACTGGACGCAATAGCCAGCGATGTGGCTCACAAGTATCTAATCGAAGAGTAAGCGCTTATGCCAAGTTTAAAGGACATACGTATTCGCATTAATTCGGTGAAAACAACCCGACAGGTTACCAGTGCCATGAAAATGGTATCGGCTGCCAAGTTCAAAAAGGCGCAGGACGATATTTCATACATACGTCCGTATGTTGACCGTTTGGCTGGCATCATCTATAAACTGTCTGGTTCATTGGATGAGGATTTTGAGTTGGAGTGGTCACAAGTACGTGAGCCGAATAAAATCCTGATCGTTCCCATTTCATCTAACAGGGGTCTTTGCGGAGCTTTCAATGCTAATGTCATCAAAGAAGTCGAGAGACTCTGCAAGGTTGATTTTAAGCTTCAGAACGCTCTCAACAACGTTGATATATTAGCAATAGGTAAACAGGCGCAGAAACTCCTTAATTCCCATGGCTACAACGTGGTCAAAGACCATAATGAGCTGTATTCGCACGTTAATTTTGAAAACGTAAGTGAAATTGCCAGCGAATTAATGGAAGCTTTCAGAAGCAGGAAATATGACAAGGTGGTGCTTGTTTATAACGAATACAAAAATGCCGCTGTACAAATAATGCGGGCCGAACAATTTTTGCCTATGGAGCTGCCAAGCGGCGAAGATGCCAAGGCAATGGTAACAGACTATATTATTGAGCCGGATGTACCTACGTTTATCAAAACGGTTATACCCGATGCCTTAAAAACAATGTTTTACAGGGTGATGCTTGAATCTTTGGCTTCTGAACACGGTGCACGCATGACATCAATGCACAAGGCCACGGATAATGCTACCGAAATGCTGAGTGAACTGCAGTTACAATACAACAAAGCACGTCAGGGTGCTATTACAACCGAAATACTGGAGATTGTTGGTGGTGCAGAAGCATTACAGAAATAAACCTGAAGTTGACTTAAGAAATATTAAAAAGCCACCAATTTGGTGGCTTTTGTTTTATCATTTATCGCGAATGGATTTTAAGAACTACTGTTCCCGCAATATGATCATGTAATGCACGTCTTTTCGAATCAAACAGCATTGTTACTATTTCCAGGATTGACCATGTGAGTGCTATTGCCATTACAAAAAACGCCGCATACAACACATATTCAGTATTTTCCAATAAGCCCAGTAGCGAAATGAGCTGAAACAAACCAATCAAGCCCAGTGGAACAATCTCCCTGTACAGAGCTTGTTTATATGTAATCTTCTTTTCTTCCGACTTGTCGTATATTTTTACGTTGGCAGCCATTTTTCCAATCGTTTGCCCGCAATATCCATGCATAATAATTGAATAGGCATAAGGAAGTAGAACCTCAATAATTCCAATTAATGTTAATAATACCACAGAATCAACAAAATAAAAGAGCTCAATAAACCATCCGGCAACGCTTAATACAATACCGTCCAATATTAACGCTCCAAACCTGGCTCCACCGGTATCATAGCGTTCACGGTAATTTATATCGCTCCGCCTATCGAATATTTCGTCTCTAATACTCTTTTCCCTCACCAATAACTCTTCTTCAGCATGACCTCTCGAAACAAGGATCTTAATAGCACACAACTTAGCATCATTAGTATGATCATTACTATCCAGGAGCTGCTTAAGCTCCTCGTCATTTTTTTTGTTATAGGTGTTATAAAAGTAATCTGTTCCCATATTTTATAGTTTTACGCCTATTCCAACTGTTAATGCACCACTTATATTTTTGGCTTTTGAATTAAGCCCGTAATAATTAGCCGAACGCACCATTGTGGTATAACCACTGCCCCAGGGTAATGGGGTCACTTCATAATCGTTATCATTCTTTTTATCCAGCTGTATGAGTCCAAGGCAAACTGACAGATCAACATTGAGGTAAAAGTGCTCACCAAGCGGATAATTAAGTCCACCGCCAAGATTCAATCCAACATCGAAGTTATTAGTATAATCCTTGTCCTCATCTTCTCCATAAACGTGCATTTCCATTACATTTATTTCATCTGCATTTGTTAAAGTCGGTGACCCATCAGAATAGTAATTGGACGCGACGCCCTCAAGAATGTTAATGTCAATTTCCGATTTAAGCAGATACCCCATATACATACCGCCCTGCACATAAAACAAGTTACTACCCCCAAAATACCATCTCGCAAAAACCGGCAGTGTCAGGTACTGATTATTGATCTCAATGTCATAAGCGCTTTTATGAACCTGTGTGTATGTGTCTTGTGTCAGAACATCGGTATTGGTATCTTCAATATGAATGCCTTTACCCTCGTAGTTAAGAGATGCAGCAACAGACAACCTTTCTTTGATAAAATATTCAAATGAGATACCAGCAACTAAATTGAGCCTCGCATCGCGCCACATGTTAACATCGTAGTCATGTTCGAGGCTTTCAGGATTTATAGCCGGAATTGTATAGTCCTCACTAAAAATAAACGTTTTATGAGGCGCTTCTGCATTTATAAAGCTGCTCATGGCAGGTCCGGCATGAATACTTACTATTTTCAATCTTTTGGTTTCATCCTGCGCATAGGATAAACAGTGCAAAAATAAGAAAATCAGCAGGGTTAAAAGTGTTTTGTTCATCGTATCAGGCTTAGTGTATTTGTATTTATTCCATTGCATTAAAGTCAACATGCCTAACAGTCATCATCCTTATCCATTTATCATGTGATAACAGTACTATCTTTTGCTGCGTCGCTAACTGACGACGTGAACAGTCGCTAACTGACGACAACAGGTGTCGTTAATTGGCGACAGGTGCAATACCTTATAATGATCATGCCCCATTGCACACTTATACTGTTTCAGCGGCATGACAATGTCTACCATTAAGCACTTATTGACAAAGCTTAGGACTGTGATTTTAGTTCCTCAATCTTCTTCAGACCTTCCTCCAAAGAAGCTACAACAATGCGAAAACCGTCATGATTGGCATTCTTGGCAGCATCTTGCAAACCAATTCTCTGCAAGGCATCAGGCATTATTTGTACAGAGCGGACCAGGTTATGGGTATTGGAATATTTCATCCCAAAACTCATGAGCTCTTTAACCTTTTCGTCAACAGGTTTAAACTCAGGTGCCAGTTCAATTAAAGAATAAAAAGGTAAACCGTTGAATCAATCAACTGCTTTGGCATACTCCTCTTTAAAACGGTCTCCAATTGCCTCAGCCACCTGCTTGTTCCAGCGGTTTTTAAGTTTAAGGTATAAAATGTCCTTTTTAGTCTGTAATTTAAAGTAATCAGTTGTGTCCATGCTTTGTTATTAAAGCAACAAAAATACTTTAATCAGATTCAACGAAGGTCATCCTCTATCAAGACAATATTATGTTTCATCAATAAGTTAGCACCATTGACCGATGGGGATTCTGAGAAAATGCTATTTGGAAAACCTTAACCAAAGAAGAGGTAAGCTAGTAGTATGGACGCGATAATTCCGGCAAAGTCAGCTATTAAACCGCAAGACAAGGCATGGCGGGTTTTCTTGATGCCAACGGAACCAAAATACACAGCCAATACATAGAATGTTGTATCTGTAGAGCCCTGAATGGTACTTGCCATCCGCCCGGCAAACGAATCAACACCGTGCGTATGAATCGCTTCTACCATCATACCACGGGCTGCTCCACCACTTAATGGCTTCATAAAGGCCGTTGGCAAAGCATCAACAAAACGATTATCAATACCTATAAAATTGGCCATAATTCGAAATCCTTCCAATAGAAAATCCATTGTTCCTGATGCCCTGAAAACACCTACAGCAACCAATATCGCAACCAGGAACGGAATGATCTTTATGGCAATATTAAATCCTTCCTTGGCCCCATCAATAAATGCATCATATACATTTACTTTTTTGCGGATGGCCATCAGGATAAAAGTGATAATCACAGAAAACAACAAAAGGTTTGCACCAAGTAAGGAAACGGTATTTACCTCATCTTTTGATAAACTGGTGAGGTAGTAGATAAATCCCCCTATAAGCAAACAAAAACTTCCCAAATAAGCTAATATCACCTTATCAAACAAGTTAATACGTTGCACAACTGAAACGGCAACGATTCCAACTATTGTACTAAAAAAGGTAGCTAATAATATGGGTAAAAATATGTCAGATGGATTAACGGCCAATTCGCTGGCACGAATTGCCATCACACTAATGGGTATAACTGTCAGACCGCTGGTATTAAGCACCAGGAACATTATCTGCGCATTGGACGCCGTATCACTGCTTTTATTGGTTGATTGAAGCTCCTGCATTGCTTTCAGTCCAACAGGTGTAGCGGCATTATCAAGTCCCAGCATGTTGGCAGCTATATTCATCATCATACTCCCATAGGCCGGATGATTCTTCGGTAATTCGGGAAACAAGCGACTGAAGAAAGGTCCGATTAACCGTGACATCACATTGATCATCCCGCCTTTTTCACCTATGCGCATGAGCCCCATCCACAGCGTTAAAGCGCCGGTCAGTCCCAGTGAAATATTAAAACCGGTCTTGGCACTATCAAAGGTGGCATTCATCATCTCTGGAAACACATCGACATCGCCGAAAAAGATCAGCCGAACCAGCCCGACAATAAAGGCGATCAGAAAAAACGCTATCCAAAGATAATTGAGGGCCATAGTTTAGTATTTATTCGAAGAATGATTTAGAACTTGTTTCAAAGGTTTTAGCACTTACTTTAAGGTTGTCAATCTTAAGTGCACTGTTTGATGAACCGAAACCAATATGACCTGATTCAAAAGCCTCATCGGTACATTGCAGCACTAATTCGCCATTAAAGTAAACTTTCACCTGCTTATCGGCCAGCGTACGTTCCATACGAATGTGTTGCCATTCCTTCATCTTCCAGATAACACCTTTATCTTTGACCGTACCTACCCGCTTTGGTTTTTCACCGTTTACCATAAACACGTTATGACTTTTTTTATCGGCTTTACTGGCCACCTGGGCATAGCAATAATGCTCCGTGTCCTTTATCCCAAAGAAGATACAAAAGTCGAGCAGGCTAAAATCCTTACCATTCTGTACCACATCCATTTCTATAACAAAATCACTTAGTTCAAAGTCATTTAGTACAGCAACCACAACAGGTCCCTCATGCGGGCTCTTATAGTCTCCCGAACCAAGGCACTTTAATGATTTACCAGGTTTACCATTCTTACTGATGATCCATTTTGAATCATCAGAAAAACTAAAGTCCTTGGTTGACTTATTGTTACTAAACCCCTGGTTGTAAACTACTTTATAGTCTTTAAATTCATTAGTTTGGGCAGTAGCTAGTGTAGAAAATCCTATTACAATAAGAAGAAGATAGTGTGAGATTCTCATTCTTTATTCGTTAAGTTTTAGTAATCAGTTACTAATATACAATAGTTCCCGGTTATACAGATGCCGGTACAATTATTTCTAAACAATCATCTTTACTTTGTACCCGGATGCTTTTTTAGTTCGTCCAGGTTTCGCTTTAACTTGTACTCATCATGAGGAGCACCAAATTCTTTACAGGTCACTTCGTCAATCGGCACCTTCCACATCTTCACATTGCGCACAGCCGGGTCACTATATTTGAATTCCTTTTCACTATAGGTCTTCATCAAAATATCAAGGGCTTCACGCTTCTCATCCATATCTTCTATCCACTGAACCTTTCCCATGGCAACCACACTTTTTGATGTCATGCGGTAACTGCATGCCACTTCCGGGTGTTGAAATACCAGCTCATTATCAATTGAGAAGGTGATACAGATATGAGGATTGTTATTCACGATATCAATTAATCGCCCTTCAGGAGCCGAATGAAGATAGATAACATTGTCTTTGTATCCATAGTTCATTGGAAGTACATAGGGCTTGTTATCAGGGTCAACCACGCCAACAAAACAAATATTGGCTTTTAATATGATAGCTTCAATAACCTCTTTATCAGTGTGATTTAATGTTTGCATATGTTTAGTTCTAGTTGTTATACAATTGTTCGTCCACCCAACTCTTTAGATATGTGTGCCAGTACCTGCTGCCATGTAGTGAGCTCCTGCATTACTTCCATCATTTCTTCCATATTGCCTGAGACTTCTAATTGCTGCAACTGCTGGCGTTTTTCTCTGATAACGAATTTTACCTTCTTCCATTTAAGCTCCATCACTATTTTGGGCACTAATTCGGCCAGCTTCTCTTCGGCATGTGTTACTACCCCAAACTTATTATGGATACGACTTAGATCGTGTTCCTTTCCGATAAGGTCAGATGCCAGTTTACTCAGATCAGGATCGGAGTTATTGACAAAAAACTTCAGAGCAGGTGTTTGGGCATTGGCTCCTGAAGCATCATATGCCTCCATCATTTTATTATAAAGCGGATTGGCGCTTAACAGGTCATCCTGCTTTAACTCGTGTAAAATATACTGTCCCACTGTCACCGACTCTTCTTCCTGCGGATTTACAGGACGTTCGCCAAACTTGACCATAAAACGCAGGATTTCACGTTCTTCAAGCTCAAGAGGGTTTGATGGTGTGCTTTGTCCTGCCACCTGTGTCGGAGATTGCTGTGCTCCTGCGCTGACCGGCGCCTGCTGCGGTGGTGGTGTTCCGGGACGGGGCGTATTACGTCTGAAATCTTCTTCCTGTTTCTTCTGTTGAAGCTTTCCGGTTTCCTGCATCAGAACCCGCTCATCAACCTTAAGCAGTGTGCTGCACTCTTTTACATATACCGAGCGTGTTATTGTATCGGGAATGATCGAAATGCTTCGTACAATATCCTGAATAAGCTGGGCCTTTTTGATCGGATCATTTTGAGCGTCGGCCAGCAACAGGGATGTTTTAAACTTGATAAAATCCTGCTGATGCTTTTCAATATAATCGGTGAGCTGCTCTTCACTTCGCTCTTTGGCAAAGGTATCGGGGTCTTCACCGTCAGGTAAAAGCAGGATCTTAACATTCATACCCTCAGCCAGAACCAGGTCAATACCTCTTAGAGAGGCCTTTAATCCTGCAGGGTCACCGTCATAGATGATAGTAATGTTTTTGGTAAAGCGAGCGATCAATCGTATCTGATCCGATGTTAAAGCAGTACCCGACGAGGCCACCACATTGCTGATACCCGCCTGATGAAACGACAGTACATCGGTATATCCCTCCACCAGGTAACAGCGATCTTTGCGGGTTACCTCTTGTTTGGCATGATAGATCCCATACAGGACCCGGCTCTTGTGATATATTTCCGACTCGGGCGAGTTCAGGTACTTGGCCGTCTTCTTATCATTCTTAAGTATTCGGCCACCAAAAGCTATGACCTTACCCGCAAGACTGTGAATGGGGAACATGACACGACCACGAAACCGATCGGCCTGATAGCTATCGCGTACTACACTCAATCCTGTCTTTTCAAGGTATTCAAGCTTATAGCCCTGCTTTTGCGCCTCTTTGGTTAAGGCATCACGCATTTCAGGCGAATACCCCAACTGGAACTTATCGATGATATCATCGCGAAATCCCCTGCTTCGAAAATAGGATAAACCCACTGACTTTCCTTCATCCGTTTCAGTCAGGTTCTTACTAAAATACTGACCGGCAAACTCACTGAGCACCAACATGCTTTCCCGCTCATTCTTCTGCTTCAGCTGTTCTGGCGAATACTCTTCTTCCTCAATGTGAATATTGAACTTCTTACCCAGGTACTTGATGGCATCAACAAACGACAATTGGTCGTGTTTCATCACAAAGTTGAGTGCATTACCACCCTCTCCACAACCGAAGCACTTAAATATGCCTTTATGGGGTGAAACAGTAAACGATGGGGTTTTTTCGTTATGAAACGGACAGTTACCCAGGAAATTAATTCCTCTGCGACGCAATGTTACATAATCAGATACAACCTCAACTATCTGACTGTTGGCTGTTTCCAAAACCTTATCTACTGTAACCTGATCAATCATTAAAAGGAATGCTATTTAGTTTTTTCGCAGTTTACAAAGATAGAAAAATAAGCCATTTCGAAGGTTTGATTTATGATGTTTGATGATCGCTTGATCTATTTATAATACCAGACGAAGCGAGGGTGCATTGAAGCGTTAACTTTCATTGCGATTTGTATTGGGGATTTGAATACTCACCGATTTGCTTTACTTTTATCTGACGATTAAATCATTGATTCATGAGCAAAAAGAAGTTGGTAGTATTAAGTGGTGCTGGTATCAGTGCCGAAAGTGGTATCAAAACATTCAGAGACAATAATGGATTGTGGGAAAATCATGATGTAACCGAGGTTGCCAGTCCTCAAGGCTGGGCAAAAGATCCACACCTTGTACTTGACTTCTACAATCAACGACGTAAACAGTTATATGAATGCCAGCCCAACAATGGCCATTATGGTCTTGTTGAACTGGAGAAGTACTTTGAGGTAAGTATTATAACTCAAAATATCGATGATCTGCATGAACAGGCTGGTAGTTCCGACGTTCTCCACTTGCATGGTGAGCTTAAGAAGGTGAGAAGTACCACAGACGAGTCGCTTGTTTATGATCTGGAAGGCTGGGAACTAAAATGGGGAGATACTTGTGAGAAAGGCTCACAGCTTCGTCCGCATATCGTTTGGTTTGGCGAGGCTGTTCCTGCTATTGAAACAGCTATAGAAATCGCAGCCCGGGCCGACATCTTCGTTGTTGTTGGTACATCCCTGAATGTTTATCCGGCTGCCGGATTATTGAATTACGTACCATCAGCTACTCCAATATACATTATCGATCCGCACCAGCCAGCCTTTACTCCATCAAAAAACATCACATTCATACAGGAAAAAGGCACAGAAGGTGTTCCTCAATTAATTAACCTACTAACAAACTAAACCAATGCGCAAACACATCCTGATCCTATTACTAGTACTATTTGTTACTGCATCATACGCACAGGACTTCCGGGCGGGTCCATTGCTGGGCATATCATTTTCCCAGGTAGACGGCGATAACTATGCCGGATACAATAAGGTTGGTTTAAACATGGGGGCCTTTGTCAGTCGGCAGATATCCGACAAATGGGACATTCAGTTAGATATTGCCTATATACAAAAGGGTAGTCGCGAAGCTCCGGATCCGGATAAAGGCAAGTATGACGACTATAAGATCGCATTGTCATACATTCAGTTTCCGCTTGTTGGACGCTACCACTACAAACAATTCTCAGCCGAAGGCGGCATATCAATTGGTGCACTGCTAAATAGCGAGGAAGAAATTGATGGCACGCCAATAGGAGATATACCATCACATGAGATTGTTCCTTTTCAGGATATCGAGTGGGCAACGGTATTTGGATTGAACTACCATTTTAATGATCGATTATGGCTGAATGTACGCTGGTTATACTCCATTAACCGCGTTCGCATTCCATACGATGGTGAAATACCGGTTTATAATCCAAAGCCACACTGGCTAAGCCGAAAGCCCGGGCAATACAATAATAACTTTGTGGTTACCGCCTATTACTCATTTAATAAATTACTACAATCGGGCACAGGCAATTGAAGCAACGCTTATCTTTGTGCCAGGCACAGTACTTAATTGATTAACACAAGCTTCCATGGTTGAACCCGTGGTTATAACATCATCTACTAAAAGAATGTGCCTGTTGCGCAATTGATCGGGATCAGTCACCCTGAATATATTCTCAACATTTTGCCATCGCTCAAAACGCCCTTTCCGCGTCTGTGAAAGTGTGTGAATATTTCGTATGACTGAGCTTACTTCTACCTGCATACCCATAAACGTAGCTATTCCGTTGGCAATAAGCTCGGCCTGGTTATATCCCCTCATGGCCTTTTTTCTCGGATGCAGAGGAATTGGAATGATGCAGTCAAAACCATTGTTTTCTGATTGTGTAATGATCTTTCCCAGTTCTTGTCCCAACACTTCACCCAGTCGCCTGTTGCCCCTGTATTTAATTTCATACAACAATTGCTGAACACGTTCTCCTTTTTTATAGTAGTACAATGCATAGGCCAGCTCAATTTTACAGCGTCCCCACATCATAATGGAAATTTGATTATCATGAGGCTTTTTCTCAAAATGAGTCCGGGGCAACAACCTTAAGCACATTTTACAAATCTCAACTTCACCTTTAAATAAATGCGTTCCACAACAAGCACATACAGGTGGAAAAAATAAATCCCCAATGGCAGAAACAGCGTCTGTTAACTTTTTGGTAAAACTCATATTATCAGTTTTATACACAGAATATTGAAGTCATTACAAACATCAAGATAATGAATAGTTAACAGACACTTAAACATCCAATAAAAACTATTTAACGATAAGGTAACATAGCTGCCATATTTTTGTCATCAGATAATTAAACAAGATTATGAAGACACAGGTTATTATATTGGTTGCTTTATTATTTGCCGGAGTTTCAAACATTAAAGCAGAGAAGGAAGAGATTTCGAAAGAAACAGCTACAACTTTAACTACCTCTATTTCTGGAACAATTACAGATGCTGCAACGGGTGAAAACCTTGTTGGGGTTAAGGTAGTTTTAGAAGAACTTAATACAGTCGTGTATACTGACTTTGATGGTAACTTTGAGTTCACGGATGTATCGCAGGGTAACTACACAGTTTCGACCGACTATGTATCATACAAGACTGATGATTCAGTTTCAGTTGACACTAAAAAAGCAAATTGCCTTAATATCAAGCTTGAGGCGGATTTGTAAAAAGAAATTTTAATGAAAAATAAAAGAGCGACCAAATTGGTCGCTCTTTTATTTTGTGTCTATTACTAAACTACACTAGTACTTTTTAGTTCCAACTACTTTACCCGCTGCATCCCAAATAGTCCAGATACTGTCTTTGGCTCCGTCATTATAGGACATTTCATAACGCTTCACGCCATTTTCATCCCAAATAAACCATTTGCCATGTTTTTTACCACCTTTGTAGTTGGCAATACCGGTTTTGACACCGCTTGCTTCATAGGTACTCCATGTTCCATCCATCTTATTATTTAAGAAAGAGCGGATTTCCTTGGTTTTACCATTTTCGAAATAAATTGTAGTAAGCCCGTGTTTTTCGCCGTCCACCACGTTCATCTCTAATTTTTTACCACCAGACTCGTAATATTCAACATATAGTCCTGAATATAATTCGTTATTCTGATTGTAATATTTACCGTCTTTTTCAGTTAATTGTGCGTCAACAGCTACAACACCGAAAACCATTAGAAATACTAATACTAACTTGTTCATAAGGCCTCCAATTTTTTACGTTTATACTAATTCCCAAAAGTCCTGTGTGTATACTTTTTTCGCATCAATATGACGTACGAAAACCCCATTGAGTTAAGGCAAAGTTAACATTTAATTCACACTGAGTAAAGAATTTGCATATTTTTTAGCCTGTAATGCTATAAAACACGTTTTGAAACTTTTAAAAAAACATTGTCTTAACCTTCTCTTAACATTGAAATTAACAGACATGCCGCTCATAGCCAGGGCCTAAGCATCAAAGGTGCAAGTAGGAGTTATTAATGGCACCTAAAAAAGGCTCCAGTATTAACAATGGCGACATATTCTGTTATTTAACCATGCTTATTATCCTCAGTTTTTCCTTTATTATTTACATTTACAGGAATATTAAGGAATCCTATAGATGAGACCATCACCAGGATTATTAGAAACTGTAAACACATGAGAGTTCATTTCATAGCAATAGGAGGAAGTGCCATGCATAACCTGGCCATCGCACTTCATTTAAAAGGATTCAATGTCAGCGGATCTGATGATGAGATATTTGAACCGTCAAAATCGCGCTTAAGCAAGCATGGCTTATTACCCCGAAATGAAGGTTGGCATCCTGAGTTAATAACACCTGATCTGGATGCTATCATTTTAGGCATGCATGCACGTAAGAATAATCCTGAATTATTAAAAGCTCAGGAGTTGGGCCTTAAGATATTTTCATACCCAGAGTATCTGTATGAACAAACCAGGGACAAGAAACGTGTCGTCATAGGAGGTAGCCATGGTAAAACAACAACCACGGCTATGGTCATGCATGTACTAAAAAAACTGGGAAGGGATTTCGATTATATGGTAGGTGCCCAACTCGAGGGATTCGACACCATGGTTAAGCTCACTAAGGAGGCTCCTGTTGCCGTTTTTGAAGGAGACGAATATTTGTCCTCACCCATTGATTTAACACCAAAATTTCATTGGTATAAGCCTCACGTTGCCATGCTAACGGGTATTGCCTGGGACCACATGAATGTATTTCCAACATGGGAGAACTATACCAGTCAGTTTACCACCTTTGCCAATAGCATAAACCCAGATGGTTCGCTCATCTATTATGACGGTGACGAGGAACTTCGAAAAATTGCGGCACGGTTTCAAACGGAACCCAAAACAATAGCATACGATACTATTGAGCACGAAAATACGAACGGTCAAACGATAATAAAGTGGCAGGGGAAAAGATATCCGATGGAGATATTTGGTGACCATAACCTGCAGAATCTTAACGGTGCTCGTTTGGTTTGTAATGAACTCAACATTAGCGATGATGACTTTTTAACGGCCATGCAAAGCTTTAAAGGGGCTGCCAAGCGTTTGCAATTACTTGAAAAAAGAGATAACTGCAACATTTACCTTGATTTTGCCCACTCGCCAAGTAAACTAAAAGCAACAGTTTCGGCCATGAAGCGTCAGTTTAAAAATAGAAGGCTGATAGCTGTAATGGAACTGCATACTTTCAGCAGCCTCAACAAGGCTTTTCTTCCACAATACAAACGAAGCATGGTAGAAGCAGACATACCAATCGTCTTTTTTAACCCGGAGGTATTGAAACATAAAAAGCTGCCTGAGCTGGATAAGGAAGATATTGCTTCTGCTTTTGATCAAACAGGGCTGCAGGTGATCACCAGATCAAACGAGTTGGTTGAATGGCTAAAACAACAGTCGTATGATAACACCAATCTGTTGATCATGACCTCGGGTAATTTCTCGGGACTTGATATCAAACAGCTGGCAAAGGAATTAATATAGAAAACCAGGAGTTGTAGCCCCGGCTACAACTCAATTCCTATTAACAATACATCATCAACCTGCTTAAGCTCACCCATCCAGTCGTAGAAATCGTTGGAGAAATGACGCTCAAAATGAGCCATGGTCTGATTTGGCTCAGCTTCCAGTGCCTCTCTGATACGCTTAGACTGGTATTTACGTCCTTTAGGCCCTCCAACCTGATCAGGAAGACCATCGGAGAAAATAAAGAACTGATCACCTTTCTTATACTGAACAATGTTGTTCTCAAAGTCTTTTTCTACTTTTCTTGCCAACGGTTTACCACCAATACCTTTTCGTGAACCTTTATAAACACTCAACTCTCCATCGCTTAAATAATACAATGGGTTATGAGCTCCGGCAAATTGCAATTCATTGGACTCAAGATCAATCTTTACAAGCGCCAGGTCCATACCATCACGTCCGTTGGAACCTTCCTGATCCTGACGTAAGGTGCGTCGAACATCAAGATGTAGCTTATCAAGCAGTTCGGCTGCTGTAACACTATCACTTGCATTGACAATGTTGTTCATCAGGAAATAACCAATGAAAGACAGCAGGGCGCCCGGAACGCCATGACCTGTACAATCAACCGCGGCTACATAGAAGTGATTATCTTTCTTAAACATCCAGGGGAAATCACCACTCACAACATCTTTTGGACGGTAAAAGATAAATGAACGTGGGAAGAACTGCTGCAATACATTCGTATCAGGCAATATGGCTGTCTGAATACGCTGTGCATAGTTAATACTGTCAGATATCTTTTTATTCTTCTCTTTTATTTCCTGTTCAATTTTCTTGAACTCGGTCATATCATGGGCCACAAATAAAACAGACTCCAAGTCTTTGTCTTCATTCAATTCGGGAATGGCCTTAATCTCCATGATAAGCGTTTGCTCTGAGGCTTCCACTTCAATTTCTGAAATGATCTGCTCTTCCTCTCTCCGAATCTGCTTTAACGAATCAAGCATGTATTCCTTGAATCGCTCATCAATGTCAAGTTCAGTAACGCGTTTCTTAACCAGGTCAGTGGCCGGAACACCAATGAAATCGGCAACTTTAGGATTCACATACACCAACTTACCTCCTGTGTTAATACGGATGATCATATCAGGAGAGTTTTCTGAAAGTGATTGCATACGGCTCTTCATGCGTTCCTCTTTCTCTGCCCTTTTTCGCTCAGTTATATCCTGGGTATTGAAGATGATACCCTTAATGGCAGGATCATGCAACAGGTTCTTACCTGTTGTTTCCAGAAACAGCTTTTCACCACTTTTCTTTAAATACGTATACTGTGCTGTTTGTTCCCCGCCGGGTGTCACCAGTAGATATTGAAACAAATTATTTATGGTCTTAAATCCCCGCGGAGTCATTAATTCAGGGTCCATACCACTCACTTCATCATCTGCATTATAGCCTAGGATCTGTTTGACAGAAGGGCTTTCAAACACCAGCTCCTGCTTCTCATTATAAATCGATATAAACTCCGACGCGTTGGTTAATAAGGCTTCCAAGCGCTGTTGAGCATGCTCCACTTCCTGAATATGCCCTTCCAGCAACTTATTGGACTTCTCAAGTTCCTCCTGAGCCTCTAACATTTCAGCGGCATTTAACTGTAACTGCTTTTCATTTTCCCTAAGCGTTACTGTCATCTCCTGCGACTCCTGAAGCAATAGCTCTGTTTGTTCATTGATCTTCAAATTATAAAAAGTACGACCAATGACGCTACTTAACTCTTCCGCAAATTTGATCACATGCCTGGGCAGTCTTTCCTGTAAATATCCAATTTCAAATACTCCCTGTAATTCTTCCTCTTGCAATAACGGTACAATCAATAAACTTTTTGGCTTCTTGTCGCCCAGCAACCCTGATGTCACATGAAAATAATCATCAGGTATTTCAGTTCGGTATATCAATTGCTTTTCATACGCCACATCACCTAACAGTCCCTTTCCTACCGGAATCACTTGTTTCTCATATCGCTTACGATTATGAGCATATGTGGCGATATTTACAAGCTGATTATCTTTTAATAAATACAAGCTTCCCTGCAATCCTCCTGAATATTCGATAATACCCCTGATCACATCATCGGCCAGAAAATTAACCTTATTGTGGGAGCGGAGTATATCAGAAATTTTTTCTTTCCCCTTAGACACCCAGTTATAAGCCTCCTCCTTTGATTTTGTATTCTTAAGATTTGCTCCCAGGTTAAACAAGGTCTCTGACAGTTTACCATCAATTAATTCAATATCATCCAACTCTCCGCGGCCAATTTTCTCAGCCAATTCTATATTTTGACTTAATTGCTGTTTGAGGGAGTCTATTTCGCCTGCTAATTTTTTCTTTTGTTGCGTATTATAGTTAATAATCGTCAGAATTACCACCGGTATAGAAATAACCAACAGATCTATTCCCCATACCAGAAGCGAGCGGTGAATAACGGCTATATTGCGCGGAGAAAAATACAAGTCATTAAATGACATGAATCCTGTCCACACCAGAAATAATATGAACAATAAACCCAGCATTAATAAATACCAGTCCCGCTCGCTAAAAACTGACATTGATATTAATTGCTTTATTTTTTTCGAAAATCTAGCCATATCTCAAATTTCTCGGGTAATTACTTATCTTCTCCTAACTGATTCCATACATCAACCAGGTCAAGCTTTTTAAACGCTGCTATCTCCAGCACAATTCCACTGCCCTCATTTATTAAAGGCAGAATATACAATACCAATGGTCTGGTATTTCCTGAACCTGAACCAACCTCTATATAATCAGCAGGAACATCACTTATTTCCATGGCTTTATTATCAGCAATTGCCTGGGCATGCAATCCATCTTCCAACTCAATGGGTGGTATGCTGGTTTCTTCATCAATACCATATAAACTAACAGGAACATATTGCTTTTCATCATTACTGCAGTACCCCACGGCAGCCATTACTTCATACCTGTCGGTTATGCCTTTCAACAGATCTTTTACAGTCGTTTCTCTATCGCTGCCAATCTTACTTTTCATTGATGAAATAAATAAATCGCTATCCAAATCATCGTTTTCACCACCATTTAGCCTCTCCTGTTCAAAAGCCTTAAGCTTCGATTTTAAACGACTTATCTCCGCTTGCCTCTTGACACATTCCTTATTCATACCAGCTTCATCACTGCCATGCATACATGTTTCTATAAAATTAAGGATGTAATAGATGATGTATAGAATAACAAAAAACGAAAGTATCTCAAATACAATGAATGTAGTAGGTATTTCTCCACCAATAAAAGCATATTTAACCAATGCAAACAGGAAGAATAATGCCCCCAGCAGGAATATATGTCTGTTTTTCCTCATATTATTGAATGGCTAATTGGTTTAAGTACTTTGATATGTCCTCAGGCGATAAAACATGGTCAGGCTTAATTAAGCGAGCAACACTTTTGGGCATTGTATCCATTTCACAGGTCTTTGGATCCTGGATTATTGTAACACCCTTTTTATCTGCAATATCCTTCATTCCTTTGGCTCCGTCTTTATTGGCTCCTGTCAAAACGATACCAATAAGCTTGTTGCGATAGACATAAGCTGCAGAAGTAAGTGTATGGTCTATTGATGGTCTACTGTGGTTTAAAGGCTTTTCCGTTGATAAAGAAAAGGTGCCATCATACTCAACGAACATGTGATAATTAGATGGAGCCAGGTAAACCTTACCGGCCACAATCTGCTCCTTATCATTAGGTTCAATAACTTCAAGCTTTGACTTTAAGCGGATGCTTTCAACCAGGCCGGAACGAACGTGTTTAAGACGATGAAGACATATAATAACCGGCAATGGAAAGTCTTCCCTAAGCTGCGACAACAGTTTAGATACAACCGAAAAACTTCCGGCAGAACCTCCAATAACAACAGCTTTATATTTTGGTCTTATCATTAGTCTCTTAAAAATTTAAACTTATTGTAGATTTTCTCCTTCGCATCAATACATTCAAAACGATTGTCATATGGAGCGGCCAGCTGCTCTTTAACACCAAGGCATAAAAATCCACCTGAAACCAGGGAATTATCAACTACCTCTTTTACAACCTGGTGATAGTCTTTGGCGTAATAAAGCATACTGTTACGAATGATTATCAAATCACAAGGTTGACCGGGGGTTTCTTCGATCCCACCCTTCTTAATCTGAACCTGATCAAGTAAAGACAGGTCAAACTTTAAACCTTCATCTGTTTCCCTGAAATAATCTTCAATACTGCCTATTCCTTCAAACCGCTTATAGTTATAGGCATTAATATCCATCTTTTTAGATGATAGCTGCCCGTTTTTGATTTTCCCACAACCAATATCTGAAGTATTATTGATGATGATATGTGCTTTTGTATGACAGTTTAGCTCTTTCAACAAAATCAACAGGCTATATAACTCTTCGCCTGAAGCCACATCGGGAAACCAGATTCTGAAATCAACTCCCGAATAGTAATCATTGATAATTTTTCTCAGATGACGCCAAAAACCAGCGTCTCTGAAAAGCTCAGTGGTCTCAACCGAAAAAAAATGGCGAAACTCGTCAGCAAATTCCTCATTATTCAGTTGTTCCAGTAGATGCTCTGCCTTGCGAATGCCATGCATTTCAATAAATTGGGATAGACGGCGCTTAAAGAAAGAATGCGTCATATGCCTGAATGGCAAGTTAAGCTGATCGCTCAACTGCTCAGATAACACTCTTAATTCACTGATATTAAAACCTAATGCCATACTATTGATATTTAAAATGAAACACATTAGTTTTAGTATACAGCGGTCCGTTCTTCGAAAACTTGGTTTTATAAAAACCCGTCAGGCTTTCATGATTACCAAGTATCATTGAACCCTTGGGGTACAATTGATTATGGAACATCTGATAAATTTTAGACTGCAGACTTGCATTAAAATAGATCAATACATTGCGGCAAAAGATCACATCAAACTTATTGTAAAAAGGCACTTTTTCCTGTACCAGGTCATGCTGTCTTACCTCCACCTTATTGATCAGAAACTCTTTAACATTGATCCGGTCATTATCATGATCAAAGTCAAAATACTTGTCAAAGTCTATCGATGATATTCCCTGAATAGGCGTTTTCTTAATAACATCCTGAAAGTCTGTCAGCTGTTTCTTGTTAAAGTCGTAACGATAACTTCCTTTCTTACATTGACGCACCATTCCCAGGCTGATATCTGTTGCGTAAATCCTTGCCTGATCAAGCAGACCCAACTCATTAAGGATGATCATATTGGAGTACACCTCCATTCCTGAACTACACCCGGCATGCCAGATATTGAATGATTTCTTTCCTTTTAATATGGGATACAACTTTTCGTAATAAACAGGCCACACCTCCGGGTCACGAAACAACTCGGTGGTGTTAACAGTGATATCTTCGACCAGACGCTCTACAAATCCTTTGTCCTTTTGCGTTTTTTCAAGCAGTTCATCAATCGTAAGCCCATTGTCCATTATCACCTTTTGCAACCTCCTCTTGATCGAATTATCAGAGTAATCGCTAAAGTCATAAGGCGTATTGTCTTTCAATACTTTTAAATATTGCTTGAAATCCATTGAATTGACAATTAGAGATGATCTAAAACAATTCCACTTCTACCTGCTGGATAAAGGCTGTGTAAGAATGGTCTTCTCCCACTTGTGCTTCAGAAAGCAGGAATAACACAGGTTCTTCACTTCCAACCTTATTCTTGATCGGCGCTTCACGGCGCTCACCAATTATTTTATCCTTATCAGCAGATACCAAAGCAGAAATAAACTCATCATTGGCAGCTGTTTGTTCCGAGAACAACATGGAAACGTGTTGTCCCAATACTTCGTTGCGCTCATAACCCCATAGCTTTTCAGCAGCGGCATTGAAAAATTCGACAATCCCGTCCTTATTGGTTGTTATGATGGAGTCTAGCGCTCCCTCCAGCGTTTTCTCGTTACGTATTTTAACAGCTTCGACTTCTTTAAACTGCTCAGTAATTTCTTTTTTAGCCTCTTCAAGCATTACGCCCAATTCGTCTTTACTATGCTTAAGTTCCTCCTCCATCTTTACCTGCTCGGTAATGTCATTTTCAAGACTCAGGATCTTAATGATTTCACCTTCGTGATCAATAACAGGAGTGTAGGTTGTCAGCAAATAAATTTCATCGCCCATCTTTGTTCGACGACGCACACGGCCCTTAAAGTTATGCCCATTGCGCAGATCAGTTAAGATCTGATCCATCTCTGCAACATCATCTTTAAAGAAGAATATTTTAATGTTTTGCCCCTCAATTTCTTCAGGGTTATAACGGAATGTTCGTAAGAAATTTTGATTGACATTGATCAATGTCCCATCTGTTTCGAACTCAGAACTGATGGCAGCATGTTCAATGGCTTCAAGAATACCCTTCATCTCTACCTCACGCCTGTCGCTTTCTTCCTGGGTAGCCTGCATCTCCTCAAGGTTCTGTCGCAATTCTTCTTCCTGCTGTAACATTCGCTCAGCCTGGTTTTGCGTTTCCTTAAGCAGTTTTGTTGTACGAATGGTATTTTGAACCGATGATATCGTTAAAGCGATACTCTCTGCGATCTTTTCTACAAACTCCACTTCAAATTCGGCGAAGTCTTTAAACGATGCCATTTCAAGCACACCATATACTTCATCATTAGTTTTAAGCGGTACAATAAGAATAGAACGCGGATTGGCATCACCCAATCCCGATGTAATATTTAGATAATTATCTGGTACATCTGTTAAATGGATCGTTTGTTTTTCAAGAGCACAACGTCCGATCAAGCCTTCTTCCCAATTAATGCGTTTATCGGCAAACTTCTTACGATCGTAAGCAACACATGCTGTTAATTCAAAGTACCTGTCTTTATTATTGATGGTATTCAACAGATAAAAACCAGCCTGGTTGATTTTCATATAATCCACCAGGTACCTGATGATGTTATAACTAAGGTCTTCGATATTATCATTTTCCTTACGTAATAACTCACCAAAATGCGCTAAACCTTGCGTTACCCAAGTGCGTTGATCTTCTTCAAGACGGCGTTGTTCAATATCTTTTTTACTCTGGATCAGGTAATCACGCAAACGTAATAATGATTGTCCAAGTTTATCGTTACGATTAGCCAGGTTTAAATCCGATTCAAAATTATCCTGCCTGAGGTTCTCCACAAACTCGTGTACCTGTTCGCTTTTTGATGCTTCCTGTTTGATATGTTTACGCTGCTTACGAATAAACACTGCAAAATTACCTGCTATCAGGTAGCCAGCTAATGCAGTAATAAATGGCAAACACGTTATCCACCATAAACCAGGGAAAAACCGGTACAGGTTATAAAATGTTACCGGTTGATTAACATGTTCAAAAACGCTTGTACTCGATACTAATGTCAGGATATAAATAAATATCCCAAGCATAAATCCTCGTAAAGTATATCTGCTTCTGATATTCTTAATATTGACCTTTGCCATATGTAATATTCTTAAATAGTCGAATGATAAAAATAGTAATTATTGCGCTTATCCTAACCGGGAAACCAAATAAGAGGCCATTTTATCTAAAGGCATGACTTTTTCAGCTGCATCAAGCTTAATCGCTTCTTTAGGCATACCAAAAACAATGGATGACGCTTCGTCCTGAGCAACAGTATGAGCACCTGACTCTTTTAACTCCAGCAGCCCTTTTGCTCCATCATTTCCCATTCCCGTAAGTAAAAAGCCTGTCGCATTATTACCCGCATAACGCGCTGCTGAGCGAAATAATACATCCACCGATGGTCGGTGTCGGTTAACGAGAGGGCCTTCTTTCACTTCAACCATGTATTCCTTTCCAACCCGTTTAAGTAACATATGTTTACTTCCCGGAGCTATCAAGACACGTCCCTGGTATAACTTATCACCATTTTCCGCTTCTTTTACTTCCAGACCACAAATATTATTAAGGCTGTTGGCAAATGATTTGGTGAAACCTTCAGGCATATGCTGTACTATGGCAATACCAGGCACTTTGGGTGGTAAATCCTTTAAAAAGTTACGAATAGCCTCGGTCCCACCTGTTGATGCACCCAAAACAACCACTTTTTCTGTATCTATGATCTGCTTAAAGCTCGACGCTTTATTCAGGATAACATCAGCCGAATATTTTGGCTTAACAGTTGTTGCAACAGGTGTTGCGATCTTACGACGTTTCAGTTTGACCTGTGCAGCAGCTTTAACGGCATCGCAAAGCATTATTTTTGATTCATTGATAAACTGCGCCGCATTCATTGCAGGCTTACCAATGATCTCACTGGCACCGTACTCAAGAGCTTTCATGGCAACTTCGGTACCTTCGGTTGTTAAGCTGGATATTACTACAACGGGAATAGGATGTTGCGACATAATTTTACGCAGGAATGTTAAGCCATCCATACGTGGCATTTCGATATCCAGCGTGATCACATCCGGAATCTCTTTCATGATCTTCTTTACCGCTATAATAGGATCGGCAGCCGTTCCCATTACTTCAATGCCCGGATCAGATTCAAGGATTGAAGACAAGCTCTGCCTGACAACCGCAGAATCATCAACTACTAATACTCGAATCTTTTTCTTCATGCGTTAAAACTTTACTCATTAACAGAAATCCCAATTTCCCTATTAAATCGTTTCACCCTTATAAGGTTACTATATCCCGTTTTTTCTACCCCTTGCTTATAGCTGTTTCATTTTCAAGTAGTAATAAAACAACTATCTATCTCCCTCTCATCATACAGACCTTACAGTCTGTTCATTTCAGGTTTAATATACCTTTTTTTCCAGAAACTTATGGCGTACTTCCCCTGTATCGTTAAAAAAAATAATTTTCCTACCCCTTCTTCCGCCTGTGCTTGATGCCACGATCGGAATCTTTTTCTCCTCTAACATTAAGCGCGCGACCCGTATATTTCTTTCACCAATCATATTGGAATTACCGGTTGCTGATTCAAGCAACTCACCTCCACCAAATATTTTGGCTTGTATATCTTTAATATCGCTACCTAAATACAGCATTTTTTCAACTAATTTATCAATGGCGATATTACCATATTTTGGCGATGCTAAGTCGTTACCATTCCAGTTGGGAAGCATGTAGTGGTTCATCCCACCAATTTTCAGTTTTTTATCCCACAGACAAATGGCAACACAACTACCTAGTATGGTTTTGATAACATACGGATCCTTGCTTACAAACAATGAAGAGGGGTATAGAAAATGTTGCAAATATCTATTATCCATCTATCATCGTCTTAAAAAATCTCATCATCATCATCAAAGAACACGTCGTTACCATCACCGCTAAAACCTTCTACGATGTTACGTGCTTCAGGTAATGAAACCGAAAATTCAGAACCTTCACCTTTCTTACTCTTAATATCAATATCTCCACCCAATACGTCTAATAGGGCTTTAGTAATGGATAAACCAAGACCATGTCCTCTGTTGATGGAGTTAATACCTGAATCCAAACGCTTGAATCGTTCGAAAATAATTTTCTGGTTCTTTTCTGAGATACCAGTACCATAATCCTGAACTGATGCATGAAGAACATCTTCATCCACCCATACTTTAAGAATGACCTGACTATCCTTATAACTGTATTTTAAGGCATTATTAAGCAGGTTGCTTAAGATCAGCTTTAACTTCTCCGAATCAGTCTTGAAATAGAAGTTCTTACCAAAACCATGCTCAATATTAAATTCAATTTTGATATCAATACCCATCTTGCGCGAAATAATGTTGAATGAATCAACCACAGTTTGCACAAGGCTGCGAATATTTACTTTGGTAATATTAGGAGCAATTTCACCTGCTTCAATCTTGGCAGCAACAAAAATGTTACGCAACTGGAAGTCAAGGTTAAATGCTTCACTATGAATTAGTGCTACCATTGACACCACTTTTTTCCAATCGTTCTTCTCAACCGAAAGGATGGCCTTAGATAAACCAAGGATAGATGTAAATGGGTTAACTATTTCGTTAGAGATATTAGAAATAAAATGGCTTTTTAATGCTTCAGATTCCTTTAGTTTTTTTGTAACACTCTGAAAATCTTTAGACAATTCTTTCATCTCATTATCTAACTTTTTCCTTTCTTCAAGTCGTAACCTGAGTTCTCGTAAAAGTTGCTTGTCAGATAAATTGCTCATAATTAAATTTTTATATTCCGGACTAATTATATTTTTCTAAAAATTGTTGGCTTTATATGCTCCAACGGCACATTCATTCCTGATAATGACTCGGAGTGACCTATAAAGAAGATGCCTCCGGGTTTAAGGTAATTACATAATTTACCAATTACCTTTTCTTGTGTAGCTCTGTCAAAATAGATCAGTACATTACGACAAAAAATAACATCGAATGTTTCATTCATATCGTAATGATTATCCATTAAATTAACATGCTTCAGCACAATATTTTTTTGCAATTCGGGTTTAACCCTGACAGTAGGGTTAATACGATCTTTACTCTTTAAAAAATAACGTTTCTTCATCTCCAGCGGAAGAAGGCCTATTTTATTTTCAGGATAAATTCCCTTGGCTGCTTTTGTCAGCACTTTGTTGGAAATATCTGAGCCATGAATGGAAAAGTTAAAGCCGGGTGAGATCCTTTTATATTCGTTTAAAACGATAGAAATGGTATAGGGTTCTTCACCACTGGAACAACCAGCACTCCACACTTTAAAAAATCCACTCTCGCTATATTGAGGCAAAACGTCATCGCGCAAAAAATCGAAGTGAACAGGCTCACGAAAGAAATCTGTTTTGTTAGTCGTTACTACATTCAGAAAATTAAATATTTCTTTCTTTTGCCCTTCCTTGCTAAAAAAATATTCTTTGTATTCGGTATATGATTTCATGTTCAGCTCACGAATACGCTTTAACAGACGCCCCTGCAACATCACACGTTTTACAGGTGGCATTTTAATGCCATATTCGCTATAGATAAAATCGCTAAAAGCCTGAAAATCCTTTTCTGATAATTCGGCTTTAAAAGCATCCAGCTCCTTATCTTTCTCTGTATTATTAGCTGTAAACATGTATCAAATCTTAATTTACAGCATCAATCACCTCACCGAGACTGATAATATCTGTTTCACTAAAAATCTTATCTGCATTCAATATCATCACCAGATCATCATTATTCTGATATGAAGACAATATATAGCCAGGCTTATAATCCGTCTCTATCTCTTTGATCCTGGAATCATCTGCTTCAAAAACGTCTGAAACAGCATCAACCAATACACCAACACTCATCAGGCTACCATCTGCCTTGTTGATATCGAGAACAACGAAACATGATTGAGGCGTAATTTCAACACTTCCCAGGTTAAACTTGGCGGCAGCATCAATTATCGGAATGATCTTATCACGATGATCAACCACTCCTTTCACATAAGCCATACTCTCGGGCACTGGTTTAGGCTCGATGTACTCTTTTATTTCGACTACTTTTTCAACGTGAACACCAAAGATGTTTTCACCAATTGAAAATGTAAGATATGCATTTACTTCCTGACTCATGCTAATGCTTATTTTTCAATTTCTAGTACTACTTCATTTAATTCAATGATGTGAATAAACTCATCATTTTTATGAATACTCCCGGTAAAGGCGTGTATTAAACCGGTATTTCCATTAATAACTGACTCTTTCAACTCTGAATCATCAAGATCGAATACCTCTTTTACTCCATCTACCACAAAGCCAATTAAGGAATCTGTTTTATCATCATCAGACACGACGATCACAGCTGTATCTTGTCCGTTTTCAATTGATTCAACTCCCATCATCATTCGCAAATCGGCGATAGGAATGATGTTACCATGCAGGTTAATGACCCCGATCAAATAATCTTTGGTATTGGGTACCCAGGTAACTTTATCAAATTCAAGAATATTACGAACCTTAAGAGTATCGAACGCAAACACTTCTTTATTGATCAAAAACGATATAATGGATGTCATCTGTTCTTTCATCTTATTAATTCTTAGTTCGATATTTCTTAACTGCGTTATTATGTATCAGTCTATTGGTATCAATAACCAGGGCAATGGTTCCATCACCCATTATTGAAGCTCCTGATATATTTTCCTGTTTCTTAAGGAAGCGTCCAAGTGGTTTTACTACCGTTTGATATTCTCCAATCACCTGGTCAACAAGCAAACCTACTTTTCGGTCTTCGTATTTAACCAGTATCAGCTGCTCTGTTCCCTTGCTTGCCATTTCCGTCTCAAAGGTTTCGCGCAGATCAATAAACGGATATTGCTCTTCATCGATATTAACCACATGGTTGAATGTCTTTCCAAATGATACGGTATCCAGCGCGTAAATCTTTTCGATGTTGGCAATCGGAATCACATACTGGTTTTTGAAAACCTTAACCAGCAGACCATCGATAATGGATAAGGTCATTGGTAGTTCCAGCGTTAAGGTGGTGCCTTTACCTATTTCAGAATCCAGGGAAACTTCTCCCCTGATTTCCCCGATCTTCTTTTTCACCACATCCATACCAACTCCACGACCCGATACATCGGTCACTTCTTCTTTGGTGGAGAAACCACTCAGGAATACCAATTCAAATATCTCCTTACGGCTTAATTCTGTATTGGCATCGATTAATCCTTTACTTATCGCTTTATTACGAATGAATTCAGGATCAATTCCCTTACCATCATCCATTACTTCAACGATTACACTGGCGCCGGAGTAATAGGCTTTGAAAAGAATGGTTCCTTTAGGTGCCTTACCGCTTTTAATACGTTCATCCGGCATTTCAATACCATGATCAACGGCATTACGAATAATGTGTAACAAGGGATCTGTCAGGTGCTCAATAATGTTTTTATCCAGCTCAATGTCTCCGCCTTCAATTACAAAGTCTATATCCTTATCCAGCTCTTTTGATAAATCCCGAACCAGGCGCTGGAAACGCATTAATTCACTTTGTAACGGAATAAGGCTGATCGAAAAAGCATTATCGCGTAACTGACGGCTCAGCTTCTGAATATTTTCTGCTAAGGCTAAAACAGCAGGATTACCATCATTTTCTGCAAACAGGTTTAACTGAGCCTGAATGGTAACCAATTCACTAACCAGGTTAACCAACTCATCAATCTTAGTTGAATTAACACGAATACTTGATATCTTATGTTCCTTAAGCTGAACCTTCTTTTTCGTCTCTTTTTTTGCCTGACCTCCCGAAGCAGATCCTAAAGCGATCAGCTCTTCTTTAGTAAGACTTTTTTGAAGCTTTGATGCTTCATCAATGCTATTGGCAATAGCACTGGATGTTAGAAGATTGCCCGAACCAACTTCTTCAATGCTGATCTCACATTCATCTTCAACAAAAATGAAAACATCTTTGATATCATTAACTGACTCTTCAGTATTAAGAACAACCTGCCAATGACAATAACTATTTACTGGATTGAAGCTACTTAAAGCCGGCACTTTTTCATAAAAGGCCACAACCCTTGCTTCACCCATTGCATGAAGATCATCCAGCAGATAGAACGGATTAGTTCCGTTACGCAGGATTTCCTCATTGGGCTTTATATTGATTAAAAATGTTTTTGAACCATCATCTTTTACAGCGGGTTCACTGCTGCTTGCCGCAACCGGAGCAGCTGCTGTTCCATCACTGTTTGAGAACTGTTGAACACGACGGATAAAAGCTGCCTGATTGTCCAGCTCATCAGCATCATCCACATCGCCCACCTCCAGCATATGCTTGATGTGGTCAATCGATTCAAATGTGAGTGAAATAATATCATCAGTAATGCTTAGTTTATTATTTCTGACTAAGTCAAATACGGTTTCCAGATGATGAGTGAATTCACTCAGTTGGTTAAAGCCAAACATTGCTCCACCACCCTTAAGCGTGTGCATAGCTCGAAAGATACGCTCAATTATTTCATTATTCGAGGTATCTTTCTCCAGAAGCAACAGGGCTTCTTCTAAGTCATGAACATTATCGTTTGACTCTTCTACAAATTTTGCCTTAAACTTATCAATCATTTGTTTGTGCTTTTAACCGGTGATGGTGTTAAAATAGTCTATCAGAACGTTCTTTTCTTCTTCTGTCTGCGGCGTATGAGCTTCTTCGCTTACCAGTAATTTCTGCAAGACAGAAACTGCCGATTTGGTTTTCTCAACCATATTGCCATTGATCTCAAGCTTATTGTTGAGCACTTCTTTAAAAGCTTGCTCAATAGGTATGGCAATATCAGGCAGTTCATTAAAGCCAACCATCGGTGCCGTCCCTTTTATATTGTGCATGGTACGTACCACCATTTCAACGGCGTCATGCGACAATTGAGCAGGCTGTGCCAACTCTTGCTCCAATACCGAAAGGTTATCTGACGTTTCTTTGATAAAAATATTCTTAACTCTCATCTTATCTTAAGACACGAGAAATTGCGCTCAACAACTTAGCTGGAACGAAGGGTTTAATAATCCATCCTGTGGCACCTGCCTGCTTGGCTTCCATTTTCTTTGATGCCTGAGACTCAGTTGTTAAGAATAAGATTGGAATATGCTTATAAGCTTCAATCTCTCTGATTTTTCTAATCAATCCTAAACCATCAAGGTTAGGCATGTGAAGGTCGGTGATAACAATATCAATCGTTCTGCCATCCAGGAACTTTTGCGCATCTTCGCCGTCTACACCAACTAATACTTCGTAACCTTCATTCTGAAGAGTAAAGTTGACTACTTCGCGGATACTTTCTGAATCATCAACGATGAGAACTGTTTTAGCCATAATGTATTTTTCTAGTTATAATATATTTAAGATTAATTAAGGACGTTTTGGAATCCTGAATTTTTAATCAGCGCCTGTAATTCGGGCTTCAATTCAGCATTAATATTGGTTACTTTACCATTAGCTTTCAGTGTAGCTTTTAATGACAGCAATAGCTGAATAAAAGTAACATCCACACTTTCAGGATTATCAATTTCGATCTGCAGATCCTTATCGGTTTTTAAGCCGTTCTTCACAGCATCTGCTATTTTTTCGATATGATTAATGATAAGCTGACCTGAAAAGCGAATAATTGACTGTTCAGGTAACTCATCATGAATAACTTTATATGGTAAACTCTCCATTATCTTACGTCTTAGAATTTCTCGTAATTATCTAAATCAAAGTCCTTGTCGAAGTTTGAGAACGGATTCTCTGATTGTTTCGGCGCTTTTTCTGCAGGCTTAACATCAGGCTTCTTCACTTCCTTTTTAGGCTCTGCCTTTGGTTTAACCGATGCAGCAGGCTTAACTGCCTTCTTACTTACTTTATCAGCTTCTGCCTTCTTGCTTTTTGCATCAATTTTAAAGTAGCTGACTGCTTCATTCAGATTGTCAGCCAGGTTGGCCAACTGATCAGAGCTCTGAGTCAGTTCATCAGACGATGAAGCATTTTCCTGCGTGATCATATTCAACTGTTGCATAGCCAGGTTGATCTGCTCAGCACCGGTTTTTTGCTCCATACTGGCCGCCGATATCTCCTTGATCAACTGAGTTGTCTTTTCAATATCAGGAACAAGTGCCTTAGACTTTTCACCTGCTTCTGTTGAAACTTTCAACCCTGTTGAAACCAATGATACAATTTCATCAGCAGCTGACTTACTGCGTTCAGCTAACTTACGTACTTCGGCAGCGACCACAGAGAAACCTCTACCGTGCTCACCTGCACGAGCGGCCTCAACCGCGGCGTTCAGTGCAAGAATATTTGTCTGGAAAGCAATATCACTAATGATCGTGATCTTCTCTGATACATCTTTCATCACCTTGGCAGCCTGTGTCGACAACTCATCAGCAACGCTTACATCTTTAGCTGTTTCAACAGTGATCTTCTCGGTCTGAATTGAGTTATCTGTATTTTGATCAATATTAGCGACCATCTCTTCAATTGAGGTAGATACCTCTTCGGCTGAAGCTGCCTGATCAGCTGATCCTTTAGACAACTGCAACGAGCTCGACTTCAATTGAGTACTTGAAGTTACCAGATCATCTGCATTGGACTTAATGGTATTAACCGTATTTTTAAGATTATCGGCCATGCTAACCAGGGCTTTGGCCAGGTCGCCGATTTCATCATTCTGATCCACATCAACTGTTGCCGTCAGATCACCTTCGCCAATCGCCTGGGCAAAAGTAACGCCTTTATTAAGTGGAGCAACAATTGAGTTGTACAGTAAGTAGGCAGTAGCAAGGGCACCTGCAATAACCAGTAAACTCATGATCAGGATCACTATCTGCAATACAGTAAAACTACTGTTACTATCAGTTAATGCCTGATTTGTCGCTTCATCGTATTTAGCTGCTAATTCCTTGATCTGATTGTCAACTTCTTCTGTCAAGGTAATAATTTCGCCTCCGTCCTGAACTTTATCTTCAGTTTCGAATTTGATCATTACATCTTCATAAGCTTCAAAAGAATTTAAGCTGCTCATTACATACTGCTGGATCTGGAAAAGTGAATCCACATCATTGAAAATGTGAGCCAATTCATCTTTATCTTCCTGATTCTCCCACTCCTCACTTAGCTTAAGTAAATCTTCCTTTAAAAGGGGAAAGTCCTTATCATGAAGTTCTTTTAAACGGATCTTATCAGGTGTATCTGTTTGAATATCGATAAACACCCAACTACGAATTAACATTTTACTGTCAATTACTAAATCGCTTAAACCATTCAACTTCTCAGATGATGGCGAGTAAACTTCTGTTAGTTCCCTGTTTTTACTTTTACTCCCTGTTAAAGTGGAGTATGTCCAGATACCCTGCACTACAATAAGCAGCAGTATTAACCCGAACCCTCCCAACAACTTCTGGGCAATATTCAGTTTGATGTTTTTCATGATTACTTCTTATAAGCTAATTGCATTTGACATCCCTTCAAGCTTCGAGCTAATTTGTAAACCAAACTTAGCAGCATTCGCTTTATGGATCTCAAATTTAAGTTTATCATCTCTAACAACAAAGTTTATCATCGCTCCAGAGTTACATGCTCCTTCTGACTCTGTTATTATCAAGGTACTACCTCCATTAACTTTATCAATAATTGTCGCGGCATGCTTATTGAAGTTAACATTGGAAGAAATATAAACCACCTGGCAGTCCACCACATCTTCTGGCGATTTAAATTCCTTAATAACAACATTTTGGAAACCAAATTTCTTGCCAGCTGATAATTTTCCCAGCCAACTCGACATCTCCCTGTCGCGCACAACTCCAATAACAAAATCGCCTTCTTTAGCCGACTCTGTCCATCCGATGTGCCTGATAAAACTTAAGGTAAATACTGACTTATACTTCGCTACCTGAGCTTGTCCAGCCAGCGGTAACAAGCATAAAGCCAAAAAGAAAAAAATCTTTTTCATAATAAATCTGTCCTACAAAATTCAACATCTTAATGCGTTTTGGTACGCACCAGATGCCATTATGTTTCTTTTTCCTTGAATATTTTTGATTTTTAGGTATAAAGAAACTTAAATGATCAATTTATATAATTCAATTCACTTAACTTTGCCTCGATTTTTCTACCCCAAACCAGCTTATATAAATAGGTCATAACGGTAAATCGATTAGTTACAATGAAATACACTTCGCTGAAAATAGATTCACATTTACTCTTTATGGATAAAACAGATGAGATTAACCATGAAATTTCATCCTTTTTATCTGATTTAAGTATAGCACCTACAACCATTGTTAAAGTTGAATGCTATGCACCGGTTAAAAACAACGACGAATTAACAACCTGCACAAAATCTTTTGATTCTGTTGTATCAGAAGTATTTAAAGATAAAATACCTGCTAATTTATTTGTAGCTAAAGAACTGGCCGACGATGCCACCAAGGCTTTACTCAAATTCTGTATTTGTGATGAGAAATCCTTTACAATAGAATACAAAGAGTTTCAGAAGTTCAATTACTGCGTTGTCAAAAACAATGAAGAAACCATTTTGATAAGCGGAGGTATTAGCTTCGATCAAAGCGGCGATAAGCTTCGCCTTGTTCAAAGCACCTTTGATTTTATGGAGCAGTTACTTGACCATGAGGAGATGCATTTCGGGCATGTCAGTTGCCAAACCAATTTTATCAACGATATACAAGGTAAAAAAGCTGATACCACTACAGGATGGACAAACGTGCAAACCATTAATGAGATTCGAACTCTTTATTTCGATCCTAACCTGTTTAAACATGGTTATCCGTTACAACATACTATGAATTCCGACACTGACGGCTTCGTTATTGATTTTATTGCCGCAGTAAAAGACGGTTTTCCTACAGCACAGTATAATCTGGATGCAGAAAGCGAACAAACACAAAACTGTTTTATTCCCGGACTTAATAAATTTATTTGCAGACCTCCTGTTAACTCAGGTGCCGCAAGCAGTAAAGGACAACTGGAGGAAGCTCTGACATCGATAATTCAATCAGCAGATAATTGTGGTTTGAAACTGAATAAAAAAGCTGACGAAGTAAAAATAACCATACCAGATAATAAGGACCTTGAAGAGGTTCAGCATATTATCTCAAAACAAATAGACACCAATAAACTGGTAATATTTCACTCCACTCTGGAATCAAATGACTTAAAGATGGATATTGAAATCATTACCTCGGTTATTCTATAAACATTTAATCATTGCCGATAATACCCTTTTTACCTATTTTCGCACAACATATAAAAGGAATGAATAGCTAATGTGGATTAATATAGCACGCTTTATATTACGCAATCGAATTGCAATTTTAGTTGCCTTGTTTTTGGTAACAGTTTTTATGGGTATCATGTCACGACGCATTGAAATGTCGTACCAGTATGCCCCCTTATTACCCGAAGATGATCCAACCTATGTTGAATACCAGAATTTCCTGAGTATCTATGGCAACGAAGGTAATATGGTAATTGTTGGTATTCAAAACGAAGACTTCTTCGAGCTGAATGACTTTAATGCCTGGCAGGATTTCTCCGAATCGTTACTTGAGGTTGAAGGTGTTACATCGGTTTTTTCGGTCGGACAGTCCTATAACCTGAAAAAGAACAGCAAGCAGAAACGTTTTGAAATTGAACCGATCTTTCCAGAGCGGGTAAAGTACCAGACTGAACTCGATTCACTGAAAGAGGTGTTTTACAGCTTACCTTTTTACAAAGAGCTTTTATACAACAAAAGTAATGATGCCTATTTACTTGCCATTTCCCTCGATGATGAGATATTACACAGCAAAGAACGCGTTAAGCTCATCAGCGATATTCAAAAAGCAGGTCAGTCATTTGTTGAAAAGAGTAAACGTGAAATTCATTATTCAGGACTACCTTATATCAGGGTTGTAACTGCCGAGATGATCAAAAAAGAGCTGAATATGTTTATATTCCTGGCTCTGGGAATAACGGCATTGATAATATTTTTATTCTTCCGTTCATTCAAAGTGGTCATGTTTTGCATGCTGGTTGTTGGCATCGCTGTTATATGGGCATTGGGTATACAGGCTTTATTTGGCTATAAGATCACCATCCTTACGGGGATGATTCCTCCCTTGATCATCGTTATTGGTATTCCCAACTCGGTATTCCTGCTTAATAAATACCACCAGGAGTATCGCAAACACAAGAATAAAATCAAAGCTCTGCAGCGTGTTATCAGAAAAATTGGTAATGCTACTTTCTTAACCAACTTAACAACTGCATCGGGTTTTGCCACATTCATTTTTACCAGCAGTAAAATATTGGTTGAATTTGGTGTGATCGCAGCCATCAACATCATGGTGGTATTTGTATTATCGATCCTTTTGATACCCATTATATTCAGTTTCCTTGACGGCCCTAAGGAGCGTCACCTGAATCACCTGGATAACCAGATGATTGGAAAGGCGGTTAACGGATTGGTAAAAATCTCCCTTAATCATCGTACTAAGGTCTATTGGGTAGCCGGAATCATGCTGTTTTTAGGCATCATTGGTATCTTAAGGATCAAAACAACAGGCTACATGCTGGATGACATTCCACACGACGATCCGCTTTATGTTGACCTGAAGTTTTTTGAAGAAAATTTCAATGGACTGATGCCGTTGGAGTTGATGATCGACACCAAAAAGCCCAATGGTGCCATCTCAGGTAGCAACCTTCGCCGAATGGACAAACTGCAGGAAGAGCTGAAAGAATTCGATGCCATCTCACACCCTGTTTCAATGGTCGAAGTTGTTAAGTTTGCCCGCCAGGCATTCTACAATGGCAAAGAAAGACACTTTAAAGTACCGAGCTCGCAGGAGCGTAACTTTATTCTCTCCTATGTTAACCGGAGTAGCAGCGAAGCTGCCAGCAATGGCCTGGTTACCACTTTTATTGATTCAACCAAGCAACGCGCCCGCTTAAGTTTCAGGATGAAAGATATTGGCACCACTGAAATGGCCATACTGGATCAGAAGATCCGTGAAACCATTACAAAGGTGTTCCCGACTGATAAATACTATACCTCATTAACAGGGGCCAGCGTGGTATTTTTTAAGGGCACTGATTACCTGGTGCGCAACCTGTTTACCAGTCTTATGCTGGCAGTAGTACTAATAGCCTCGTTCATGGCCTGGATGTTCTCATCCAAACGAATGGTGCTGGTATCACTGATACCAAATATCTTCCCATTGATAATGACGGCCGCATTAATGGGCTTCTTCCAAATTCCTATTAAACCTTCAACCATACTGGTATTTAGTATTGCCTTTGGTATTAGTGTGGACGACACCATTCATTACCTGGCCAAATATCGCCAGGAGCTATCTGAAACCAACTGGAGTATTCGTGCTGCAGTAGTGCTGGCTTTAAAAGAAACAGGTGTGAGTATGATATATACATCCATCATTCTCTTCTTTGGATTTGGTATCTTTAGTGTATCCCAGTTTGGAGGCACAGTTGCCTTAGGTGTTTTAGTGGCCGTTACACTTTTAATTGCCTTGTTCTCGAACCTCATTCTGTTACCGGCGTTATTATTAACACTGGAGAAAGCAATTACCAACCAATCGTTCAAAGAACCATTGTTGCATATATATGATGAAGACGAGGACATTGAGTTGGAAGAATTGAAGATCGAAAATAAAAAAGATAAAAAAACAGAATAAATTAAAGTCCATGGTTCGCGGTAGCAGGCATGATAAATATGCCATCAGCCAAAGCAAATCCAGGCAAATGCTTAAATCACTTTTTATGTACAAAATATCGGACCTTCAAAAAATTGTTGAAAAAGAACTAGGCAAACAGCAATTTGTTGTCGAACCCAAAGGCTTATATGAACCCATTGACTATGTTATGGGCATGGGTGGCAAGCGTATCAGGCCAACACTTTGCCTGGCAGGATGCTATTTGTTTACCGATGAAATAGAACAGGCCGTGAAACCAAGCCTTTCATTGGAGATTTTCCATAATTTCACCCTCTTACATGATGATATAATGGACAATGCCGATGTCAGACGCAATCAACCAACTGTTCATAAGAAGTGGGACGAAAACACAGGAATTCTGTCTGGCGATGCCATGTTGATTAAAGCCTATCAGTATGCCGCCCAAATTAATGGCCAGCACCTGAAGAAGGTACTTGACCTGTTTAGTCAAACAGCTATAGAAGTATGCGAAGGCCAGCAATACGACATGGAATTTGAAACGCGCGACGATGTAAAAGTTGATGATTACCTGACCATGATCCGCTTAAAGACTGCTGTGCTTTTGGCAGCCAGTTTAAAAACCGGAGCCATTATTGGCGATGCAAGCGATAAAGATGCCGACTTGTTATACCAGTTTGGTGAAAACATTGGTTTGGCATTCCAGCTACAGGACGATTTTCTGGATGTTTACGGTAACATTGAAACGTTTGGAAAAGCCATTGGCGGAGATATTGTTGCCAACAAGAAAACATTTTTACTCCTTAATGCGTTACAATTGGCGTCGGGTTCATTGCAAGAAGAACTGCTAACCTGGATTAATGCCAAAGAGTTTGATGCTGAGGAAAAAATAGAAAGCGTTAGAAACATCTATAACTCATTAAAAGTTGATGAGTTAGCCAGAGAAAAAATGAATTTCTATTTCGAAAAAGCAATCTCGGCACTTAACGAGGTTAACGGTCGTGACAGCATGAAAGAAGAATTACGTCAATTTGCCATTAAGCTGATTGAACGTTCCCGATAAGGAACTTTAACAACGCGAGAATAATACGCATAATATGGAAAAATTGGTTGGTACCATCATTCAGATAGTTGGTCCTGTTGTAGACGTTAGCTTCGATTTAAATGATCAAGAGCTTCCAAACATCTTAGATGCTTTAGAAATTAAGCGCGAAGGGCATCCTTCAATCATAATTGAGTGCCAACAACATATTGGCGAAAACACCATTCGTTGTATTGCAATGGATTCAACCGATGGTTTAACGCGCGGTATAGAAGTATACCACCTGGGTAATCCTATTACGATGCCTGCAGGTGAAATGGTAAAAGGCCGCCTGCTAAACGTTGTTGGTAATGCCATCGACGGTATCGGCAATGTTACTAAAGAGGGTGGAAGCCCTATTCACAAAGCGCCACCATCATTTGAGGAACTTTCAACCCAGGCCGAGATTCTATTTACCGGCATTAAAGTAGTTGACCTGATCGAGCCTTATGCCAAAGGTGGTAAGATCGGATTGTTCGGTGGTGCCGGTGTAGGAAAAACCGTGTTAATACAGGAGTTAATTAACAACATTGCCAAAGGTCACGATGGCCTCTCTGTTTTTGCCGGTGTAGGTGAGCGTACCCGCGAAGGAAATGACCTGCTGCGCGAGATGATTGAATCGGGCATTGTTAATTACGGCGATGACTTCAAAGAAGACATGGAAAACGGAGGCTGGGACTTATCTAAAGTTGATAAGAAAGCCCTTGACACCTCACAGGTAACCATGGTATTTGGTCAGATGAACGAGCCTCCGGGAGCACGTGCCCGTGTTGCCTTATCAGGTCTGACAATCGCAGAAAGTTTCCGTGATGGTGATGGAACAGGATCAGGACGTGATGTACTGCTTTTTGTCGATAATATATTCCGATTTACGCAGGCCGGTTCTGAGGTATCAGCCCTCTTGGGGCGTATGCCATCAGCAGTAGGTTATCAACCAACGCTTTCATCTGAGATGGGTGCCCTGCAGGAACGCATTGCTTCAACCAAGCACGGTTCGATCACATCGGTACAGGCGGTATATGTACCTGCCGATGACTTAACAGACCCTGCTCCTGCAACAACCTTTGCTCACCTGGATGCCAAAACAGTATTAAGCCGTAAAATTGCCGAGTTAGGTATTTATCCGGCCGTTGATCCGCTTGACTCAACATCGCGAATGCTGACTCCTGAAATTGTTGGTGATGATCATTACAACACTGCGCAGGCTGTTATTGAGATTCTGCAACGCTATAAAGAACTTCAGGATATTATTGCCATCCTTGGTATGGAGGAGCTGTCTGAAGATGATAAACTTGTTGTGCACCGTGCACGTCGTGTCCAGCGTTTCTTATCGCAGCCATTCCACGTTGCTGAGCAATTCACAGGCCTTAAAGGGGTGTTTGTATCTATTGAAGATACCATCAAAGGCTTTAAGATGATCTTAAATGGTGAGGTGGATAAATACCCTGAAGCAGCCTTTAACCTGGTGGGAACCATTGAAGATGCCATTGCCAAAGGAGAAGAAATGTTGAAACAAGCAAAATCTGCCTGATGGAAGATCTGTATTGCGAAATAGTAACGCCTGATAAGGTGATTTACGACGAGGCGGTTGGTTTGGTAACGGTACCCGGTGAAAAAGGGCAGTTTACCTTGCTTAAGAACCATGCTCCCATCATATCGGTATTGATAGAAGGCAAGATTCGTGTTATTAGTAAAACCGGTCGCGAAGAGTACTATGACTGTAAAAGTGGTGTATTGGAGTGTGAAAATAATAATGTAACCATATTGATCCATAAAAGCGCTTAAGCGCGTCATGATATAAAGGAAGTTAAATCCCGGCATTGCGCCGGGATTTTTTTATTTTTGCGCTGTTATACTGATTTCGATCTCAATACCGAAAATCAGATCATTAAAACACGAGCAATGAAAATCCTTATTATACGTCTTAGTTCCATCGGAGACATTATTCAATGCATGTCGGTCGTTACCGGTTTAAAAAACAAATTCCCCAATGCTGAAATTCATTGGGTGGTTCGCGCTGATATGCAATCACTGGTAAAAATTGATCCGCGGATAGATACAATTTGGGCCTTTGACCGTAAAGAAGGATTTGGAGGTGTATTTAAGTTAGGTGCTGAACTTAAAAAGGAGAAGTTTGACTTAATATACGATGCACACAGTAATATACGCTCCAATATCTTAAAACTTGTTCTTTGTCCGTTTGGCTTCTGCAAAATATTCAATAAAAACAAGCTGGTAACACGTCGCAAAGATCGTTTTAAGCGTTTCCTGCTTTTCCAATTTGGCATTAATAAATTACCAAAGCCATTCAGAGCACTGGCCTCTTTTCAAACACCGCTTGCAAAGTGGGAGGTTAATGAGTTTAACACACCTTTCGAAAACTGGGCTTTCCCACCTGAAACAGAGCAAAAAATTGAAGAGCTTGTCCTGTCCAACATACCTCAAGATCAAAAATGGGTAGCCCTTGTCCCATCGGCAGCATGGGAATTGAAGCGCTGGCCGGTTAAGTACTGGCAGGATCTGGTTAAGACAAGGCATGATCTGCACTTTATTGTCCTGGGTGGCCCGGGTGATGATTTTTGTGAAGACATACGAAGCACAGCTCCTGAACGTGTGATTAACCTGGCTGGTAAAACCTCATTAATGGAAAGCTTTTGCACCGTTTGGCACGCGCCTTATGTTATTAGTGGTGACACAGGTTTTTTGCATGCAGCTGACCTATTCCAAAAACCCGGACAGGCCATTATAGGTCCAACGGCATTTGGCTATCCGTCAAATCCAAAAATGAAAATTATGGAGGTGGACCTGCCTTGTCGACCTTGTACTAAGGATGGCAGCACGAAATGCAAGATAAAAGAAGAGAGGAAATGCCTGATGGACATTACCCCTCGTATGGTTGCCGAAGCAATTGACTTGTAAGGTGTTGATTTAATAAATGATCCCCCGCTAACGCGGATCTGCACTTAAGGGTGTTCGGATGAAATTCCAAAGCAAATCATCCTACACCAGTTATTTTAACTGCGCCTGAAGATATTTTACTGTTTCTGCATGACCATTGGCCGTTGCAAAATCCAATGCCGATTCACCATCGGTATCCAGTTTTGTCAGATCAGCTCCATTAGCCACCAGCAGTTTTATTACTTCAAGTTGCCCCTCACCGGCTGCAAACATAACAGGGGTCCAGTTTTCATGGCTGTCAATGGCGTTAACATCGGCACCGGCCTTAATCAGAACCTCAACAGCTGGGGCAAAAGGTCCGGTTGAGGCAAACATAAGTGCGCTACGATTAAGCCCGTCAACGGCATCTATCTTGGCTCCGTTTTCCAGCAGCAATTTAATAATATGATGATGCCCGTTATAGGCTGCCAGCATGAGCGCTGTATAACCGTTTTCATTGCGTGCTTCTATATCAACGCCATCCTTAATAGCGTTTTGAACAACCTCAATACCACCGTTTAAGGCAGCATCAAAATAAGCGGCCATATTAATCGTAGGCTTAGCTTCCCGCTCTGCCACTGAAGGCTCATTTTGCCCCTTTGTTTTTGATTGCTTACCTGAGGATTGACAACTGATCGTCATAGCGACTATTGCCAGGCACCACAATAATTTCTTTGTTCCTTTCATACCTGATTATTAAGTTTTGAACGAAAGTACATTAATTAATGGACATTTAAATTAACAGCACACCATGTCTGCTAACTCAAAGCCAGATCCCTAATACCTAGTAGATGCCTTCAGCAACTTTACGTGTGCTGCTGGTGGCCATCATGGTATAAAAATGTAAAATAGGCACATTGTGGCTTATCAGTTCTTTGGCTTGCTGAATACACCATTCAACTCCCACCTGCTTCACCTCATCGTTGTTCTTGCACTTTCTTATTTCCTTTGCAAAAGCTTCAGGAATATCAACATGGAATATTTTAGGCAGTATGGTTAACTGGTTCATCAGCGTGATCGGCTTTAATCCCGGGACAATTGGCACGGTAATTCCCATAGCCCTGGCCCGCTTAACAAAATCAAAATACTTTGAATTATCAAAAAACATTTGTGTCACAACGTACTCTGCTCCTGCATCTACTTTTTGCTTTAACCAGTGTAAGTCAGAATCCATATTGGGAGCCTCTTCATGTTTCTCGGGGTAACCAGCCACTCCATAGCTAAACGGTGTATCAAAGGCATCGAGCAAGGTACCATCTAAAAACTGACCTGTATTCAACTCATTAACCTGGTTTACCAGATCAATGGCATACTTGTTATTTTCACCACTAACAGATGTGAAACGCTCCTTACTGGCATTATCACCACGCAGGACAAGAATATCGTGGATACCCAGAAAATTAAGATCAATAAGCGCATATTCCGTTTCACTTTTAGTAAAACCACTGCAAATGATATGCGGAACAACCTTGATACCATAGCTGTGCTGAATGGATGCTGCCACAGCAACTGTTCCGGGGCGTTTACGAATTACCTTACGTTCATATAATCCATTGGCAGTGTCTTTATACTGCATTTCATCGCGGTGCGATGTTATATTGATATACAAAGGATCAAACTCTTTCAGCTGCTCGATGGTGTTAAACACCTTTGCAATGCTGTTACCCTTTAAAGGAGGCAGCAATTCAAAAGAGAATCCTGTTTTTGTTGATGATTTTATAAGTTCGGCTACAGTCATATGTAAGTGCTTATTTCTAATACGTCGATTTGCTTATTTGCCATATATCCGTTTCATATCAACAGATCGGCAAATAAACAAACCAACGATATATCTTTATTTGTAATTCAGGTTAAGTGGTATCCACTTTTCAACATCTTCCACTGATGTGCCTTTTCTTTTGGCCACATCTTCCACCTGATCTTTAGCTATTTTTCCCAATCCGAAGTATATGGCATCAGGATGTGCCAGGTAAATACCACTTACCGATGCATTGGGATACATACTGTAATGCTCAGTCAGTGTTATACCAGCATTATCTTCGGCCGACAAGAGGTCAAACAAAGTACGTTTTTCACTATGATCGGGACAGGCCGGATACCCTAAAGCAGGACGAATACCACGGTAACGCTCACGTATAAGGTTTTCGTGGTTAATCTCCTCCTCAGGAGCATAGCCCCAGAATTCGGTGCGGACACGATAGTGTAACAACTCCGCAAAAGCTTCGGCCAAACGATCGGCCAGTGCTTTTAATAGGATACTGCTATAATCATCGTGATCAGCTTCAAATTGTTCTATCCACTTTTCAATGCCTATACCTGCTGTTACGGCGAAACCTCCGATATGATCAAAGCGCCCGCTCTCCTTCGGTGCAACATAATCGCTCAGGCAGTGGAATACCTCTTTACCTGGTTTATCCTGTTGTTCGCGCAAATGGTGAAAGGTAGTCAGTAATTCAGAACGTGACTCATCTGTGTATACCTCAATATCATCACCTACACTATTAGCCGGAAAAATACCAAATACAGCATTGGCCTGAAGCATATGCTCCTTTTCAATGCGATCAAGCATAGCCTGCGAATCACGGTATAGCTTAAGCGCTTCATTGGCCTTCGCCCTGGCATCATCGCTTCGGTAGCGCTCAAGCCACTTAGCTTTTGATACCTCGTCAACGACCGACTCCATTCCTTCGTAATTGCCTGTCAGGCGCCAGGCCTGGTAAAAGAATGTCCAGTCAATAAACTTTCGTATCTCGCAGATAGGGTAATCCTCTAATACACGCACCCCAGCTTCGGCCGGCAGGTGTAAAATAGTATTACTCCAGTCTATCTGATGCTTTTTAGCACGAGCTTCTTCTATCGGTAGCAGTTTAATTGTTTTCTTACTGGCATTACGCTTGCGCAAGCCCTCATACTCTTCCTTAACGCTACTGACAAACTTGTCTTTTTCTTTGGTGGACAATAAGGCACTTACCACCTGTGCACTTTTTGAAGCATCTTTGACATGAACCACCGGATTATCGTATTCAGGTTCAATCTTAACAGCGGTGTGTATTTTAGATGTAGTGGCACCACCGATCATCAACGGAATATTGAACCCACTTCGCTTCATCTCCTTGGCAACGGTCACCATCTCTTCCAGTGACGGGGTGATCAAACCACTTAAACCGATGATATCCACACCATGCTCAATGGCTTTCTTTAATATTTCTTCAGTAGGTACCATTACACCCAGGTCAATTACCTGGTAGTTGTTACAGCCCAGTATGACACTCACAATGTTTTTACCAATGTCGTGTACATCACCCTTAACTGTAGCCATCAATATTTTACCATTACTGCTGCTACCGCCACCTGCAGCTTTTTCTTCTTCAATTACAGGCTGAAGAATAGCTACTGCTTTTTTCATCACACGGGCTGTTTTCACCACTTGCGGCAAAAACATCTTACCGCTTCCAAACAGTTCACCAACCACATTCATACCATCCATCAATGGCTGCTCAATAATATCAAGTGCAGCCGGGTATTTTTCCAGGGCTTCAGCAAGGTCAACATCAAGGTAATCACTGATGCCTTTTACCAGGCAATGGCTCAAACGTTCTTCCAGCGTACCTTCGCGCCAGGCTGCCTGTTGCGTTTCACTAACCTGTTGCTGATTATTCTTAATGGTTTCTGCATATTCAACCAGGCGGTCGGTGGCATCCTCCCGTTTGTTCAATACAACATCTTCAACATATCCCAGCAGTTCCTTTGGTATATCATCGTAAACCTGCAACATAGCCGGATTAACAATACCCATGTCCAGACCTTCCTGAATGGCGTAGTACAGGAATACCGAATGGATAGCTTCACGCACCACATTGTTTCCGCGGAATGAGAATGACAGGTTACTAATACCTCCACTTATGTGTGCATGAGGTAAATTTTCCTTGATCCACTTACATGTTTTAATAAAATCAACCGCATAGTTATTATGCTCCTCAATACCTGTGGCAATCGCCAGTACGTTGGGGTCAAAAATAATGTCCTGCGGAGGGAAGTTCACTTCTTCAGTCAAGAGCTTGTAGGCGCGTCCGCAAATTTCTTTACGGCGCTCAAAATTATCTGCCTGTCCCTTTTCATCAAAGGCCATGACCACAACAGCCGCCCCATATTTCTTAAGGGTACGCGCATGCTCCAAAAAGGTCTCTTCTCCTTCCTTAAGGCTGATACTGTTCACCACCGACTTACCCTGCAGGCACTTCAGCCCTGCTTCGATCACCTCAAACTTTGATGAATCAACCATAACCGGCACCTTTGAAACATCAGGATCAGACATCAGCATATTCAGGAAGGTAACCATCTCTTCTTTGGCATCGAGCATGGCGTCATCCATGTTAACGTCCACTATCTGGGCACCATTCTCAACCTGATGGCGTGCTATATCAACCGCTTCTTCGTATTTCTTTTCTTTGATCAAACGCAAAAATTTGCGCGATCCAGCCACATTACAACGCTCACCAATATTTACAAAATTGGCGTCCTTACGCATCTGCAGCGATTCCATACCACTTAAATGGGTAATGTCGGAGGCTTTTGTTTTAATATGACCTGTGTAGCTTTGTGCCACCCTGGCCATGGCTGCAATATGCTCTGGTGTTGTTCCACAGCACCCTCCGATAATATTCACCTTACCATCGGCCATCCACTCACCAACTAACTTCGACATCTCGTCGGGCGTTTGGTCATACTCACCAAACTGGTTTGGCAAACCGGCATTAGGGTGGGTACTGATATAAAAAGGTGCGTTCTTTGACAGCTCAGTTACGTATGGCTCCAGCTCTTTCGCTCCCAGGGAACAATTAAGCCCGATACTCAGGATATCCATATGCGAAATAGAATCGATAAAGGCCTGTAAGGTTTGTCCTGATAAGGTACGGCCACTCGCATCGGTAATGGTCCCCGACACCATAATAGGTAAACTTATCTCCAGCTCGGCGAATACCTCATCAATGGCCATTAGTGCTGCTTTGGCATTTAAGGTGTCAAACACCGTTTCAATCATAAGCAGATCAGCACCACCTTTTATCAAGGCTGTTACCTGCTCTTTGTATGCATCTTTGACCTCATCAAAAGTGGCTGCCCGGTAACCAGGGTTATTAACATCGGGCGATAATGACAGGGCCTTGTTCAGTGGTCCGATCGATCCGCAAACAAAACGCGGTTTATCTGGTGTCAGTGCTGTATATTCATCTGCTACTTCCCTGGCTATTTTAGCCGACTGAAAGTTAATATCCCAAACGGCATCCTGCATATCATAGTCGGCCTGAGAAATAGATGTGGCATTAAAGGTATTGGTTTCAATAATGTCGGAACCAGCCTCAAGGTATTTGGCATGGATCTCTTTAATAACATGTGGCTGCGTTATTGACAGGATATCGTTATTACCTTTGATGGGCATATGATAATCCTTAAAACGCTCGCCCCTGTAATCTTCTTCCTCCAGCTTATAGGTCTGGATCAAACTACCCATGGCTCCATCAAGCAACAATACCCGTTCCTTAATGACTTTATACAACAAATTTGTTTGCGTCATAGTATTCATTCGTTTGTTAGTTTAAGTCAGCTTACATTCCACTCCCGCGAAATGGTAGTTGTTCGCAATACATCAAACAGCTGCATCTGACAATCAAATAATCAACAACCCTTTGAGTTGTGATTACCCGATCAAGTTGAAAAATGGTTAATGTTTTATGGTTTTTGATTCTTTCTACTTCAACTCTCGTGGAGCAGTAAAAAGGTGGTTTCAACCTTCCTAACAATTGTAACATCCAATGGTTAGACGGTGAATCATCAAAATTACGATATTTTTTAGCATTTGAGCACAATGCTAATAATGAAGTATGGCACTATCTGGAAAATTAATGAGAATCCTGATCTGAAGTTCCTGATTTATCATTAGATGCATCAACAGAGATAGCAATCTATCTTCCTGTATCAAATAAGTCAGGTACATTAAATGTGTAAACATGAACTATTTCTTCATAGCTCTTTAAATTGGCAGACCAGGAATTTTCCTTCACACTTTCGTCCCAACTCTCCATGTCGTTAAAAACATTCAGGTCGGCATTGATGACTCTGTCCTTTTTATATTTCAATGAATCCGTTTCAAAGCCTGCAAACTTACCTCCCACAAACACTGAATCAATTCCTGTTTGAATAATATTGATACTATCGATCACCTCAGACAAAACAGCTGTTGGCAATGCTTTATTATCAAGCAATATTAATTGTACATCATCACCACTGTTTAACTTAAGGGTATCACCTTCCAGGGCATAGACAAAGGAATCGGAATAACGATAAAATGCCTGACGCGATGGTTCTCCGGGAAAAAACTTCACCTTCATGGTATTCAAGGTATTATTATTGATAACCAGTATAGTTTGTATTTTCTCCTCGCTTTCACAACTCCAAAGTACAAGCAGGATGAAGATAGAATAGCAGAATTTCATTCCCTTAAAAAGCTTAATATTAAACATATTCATTGATCAAATATAGCTAAATAATCAACATGTAAAATAACTGTTCACGAAAGGATAGTCTTCGTCTCCCACACATTCCTTTGGTCTTTGATCCGGGTACTGTCTCACTGATCTTCATAATTATTGACTTTAAAGATTTAGTTCTGTAAACTTTTCACAAACATACAAACACGAGAAAGCCTGGTCAATGACAATGCATGCACTGTGATTTGGAAAAAAGCATAACTATCTCAATGCTTGAGTATTAAGCAAATAAAACATCATATTACGTTAAATACTTAATCCAATGCACGTTAGAGAAAACACGCTTTTTGTTCGAAAACACGATAAAAAGGGCTATTTCAAGCCTAAGTTGGATGTTTTTGACCTATTTTCGGGTCATTTTCGGTCCATAAACGGGTCTTCTTCGGTAATTGTTCGGTATTTGTTCGCTTACGCGCGTAGCCGATGAATTACCGAAGGATTACCGAAGAAGAGCCGAACAATTACCGAAGCGGGGTCGATGAAAACCCGAAGCAGAGTCATAAGATTTCCGAAGGAGCAGCAACTACAACAGCGCGATTTTTAGAATAATGCCATTATAATTCAGAATCTGCAGTCGCAGGAGACGAGACAAAGAACCTTATTAATCCGAGGAGCAGGCAAAGGTGGATTATTCAGTCACCTTATAGTTACAATTCGTCAACATTAATAGACCGTTAATCTATTCCTAAGCCCCGGTGCACAACTATTAGCTTGCAATTTTGTTACTTTTGAGCCATGTAACGTTAAACCAAATGACATTTGCCAAGCTCAAATTAGCGGTATTCTTAGTGGTATTGCCCATGATCAGTCATGGACAATCCATTGTTGAGATCATCAATTCAACTGAAAAGGCTGTGTTTGAAACCCGCGCCTACAACAGTGCCAATTTACTGACCGGTCGTGCCTCTGGATTCTTTCTAAGTAGTGACGGACTGGCTATTACCATGGGTAATATTTTTGAAAAGGCCGATTCGGCTGTTATCAGCACCCGCAATGGAAGAACATTTGAGGTTGAACGTATTATTTCCATTCATCCCCAAAGTAACCTCGCCTTAATTAAAGTTGAGCAGAACCGGCAAAAGACTTTCAACTTTTTAATACCGGCCAAGCAGTCATTCAGGCAAAACGAAGAGCTTTTGTTTTTTACCCATCCTATGGAATCGGATGACGGCATGACACTGGGACCGGTCAACGATTTAAACTACTTCCCCTATTTATCGCGAACAGGAATAATTGAAGGAAGCTATTTTATTAATTCGGCAGGTGCACCAGCTATCAGCAGAAGCGGTCAGTTATGCGGTATCATAAACGTATCGCGCAATGGCATGCATAAAGTATTGTACAATACATACCTGTTAAACGATACAAACTGGGTCAATATCAATGTTCCGATCAGGGAAATCAGCCACTATCAGACTAAACGCGAATACCTGAACCCCTACCTGAGTCAGTCGATCCTTAACATTGTGTGTTTCCAGTATATCGAAGCGGCTAAAAACCTTAGCAAGCATATAAAAAAACACCCTGAAGACGACGTGGCCCATTGCCTTAGATCCTATGCACGTTTCCACTATCAAAACCTTGTCGGCAGCCGTGAGGATATGAGTGCCTGCTATGACATAAATCCCGATTGCTATCTTCAATATTACTTCCAGGCCCTCTTCCAGAAAAGCCTGAATAAAGATGACGAAGCACGTATCAATTTAAATCTATGCCTCGATAAAAAGGGGGACTTTGCGCCTGCTATCAGCCACCTGGCCATATTGGATTTTGAACGAAACAAGGATGTGAAAACAGCATTTGCCTGGCACTCTACTGCCATTGAAGCCGATTCATTATTGGCACTGGCATACTATGAACGGGCGCGCCTGCGAATGCAACACTCATCTGACAGCGAAGCAACGCTTGAAGACATCAACAAAACCATTTACCTTGATCCTGATTTACCCGGTATTTACTCAATAAGGGCCACCATTTTCTTTTCGCAACAAGACTATCTGCCGGCTATACAAGACTATGACAGGGCCATTGAGAAGGACATAAAAGATGTACATGCCTGGTTTAACCGGGGCGTGGCACATTACAACCTCGGGCTGCACCAGAAAGCCTGTTATGACTGGGATAAAGCAGGAAAATTAGGTAACTACGATGCCTTTAAATACATTTCACGCTATTGCAAAAATGTTAAGCGCAACGTCTACGGTGATAGATAAGGATGTTTTGATCGCTTGAAACACATAAGCTTTAAGCGGAAAGTGTGACCCCTGGTCTGAAAATAAACTAACTATTAGTACCTTTACCTCCTTAATTATTGACAATGATAACACAAGAAATACTTAAAGATTTAGCTGGACGCGAGTTAGCGTTAAGGAGGTATCTTTGACATCGACCGGAAAAAGGTTGAAATAGAAGAGGAAGAAATGCGCTCACAGGCACCCGACTTTTGGGATGATGCCAAAAAAGCGGAGCAGCAGATGAAAAAACTGCGGGAACTTAAAAGCTGGGTTAATGACTATGAAGAAGTTGCCTCAGCTGTGGAAGACTTACAGGTTTTATTTGATTTCCACAAAGCCGGCGAAGCCGATACTGAAGATGTTGAACAACAGCATCAGTTAACAAACGATCTTATCGAAAGCCTTGAGCTCAAAAACATGTTGCGCCGTGATGAAGATAAGATGGGTGCTGTGCTCAAAATCAACGCAGGGGCTGGTGGAACTGAGAGTCAGGACTGGGCCGAAATGCTCATGCGCATGTATATTCGCTGGGGCGAGTCACATGGTTACAAGGTGAAGGAAGTGAACTACCAGCCTGGCGACGATGCCGGTATAAAGACCGTTAGTTTACAGTTTGAAGGCGACTTTGCCTACGGCTATTTGAAAAGTGAGAATGGTGTACACCGACTGGTGCGCTTATCTCCTTTTAATGCGGCAAATAAGCGAATGACGTCGTTTACATCGGTTTTTGTTATTCCGCTGATCGATGATTCCATCGACATTGACATTAATCCAAGTGATATAACCTGGGAAACCTTCCGTTCAGGTGGTGCAGGAGGACAAAATGTCAACAAAGTGGAAACAGGCGTTCGATTGCGACATGCCCCGTCGGGTATTGTTATTGAAAACACGGAGTCACGCTCGCAGCTGGGCAATAAAGAAAATGCCATGCGTTTGCTTAAATCACAGTTATATGAGATTGAGTTGCGTAAAAAGCTTGAAGAGCAGAATAAGGTAGAGTCGCAGAAGAAGAAAATTGAATGGGGTTCACAAATCCGTTCCTACGTCATGCAACCATACAAGCTGGTTAAAGATGTTCGTACCAATCATGAAACATCAAATGTACAGGCAGTAATGGATGGCGACATTGATGGTTTCATCAAAGCCTACCTGATGGAATATGGCGGACAGGAAGTTTATTAAGCTGTGTTTGAATGCATATAGAATTCAGTTTTACAAAACAATTGTAAGTAACTATCGGTTAAAAACCTGAACGAAAAACTAAAACAATGATTAAAATATTACATAATCCAAGATGCTCAAAAAGCAGGGCAGGTGTAACCCTACTTGAGGAAAAAGGTCTTGAGTTTGAAATTATCAAATATCTTGATGATCCTTTAACCCCTGAAGAACTAGGTTCCGTTATTGAAAAGCTGGGTATTCGACCACTTGAGCTTATCCGTAAAAACGAGGCCGTTTATAAGGATGAATTTGCTGATAAGGAATTGTCAGATGAAGAATGGATTTTAGCCATGCTTGAGCACCCTCGCCTGATTGAACGACCAATTATTGTTAATGGAGACAAAGCCGTTATTGGCAGGCCTGCAGAAGCGATTGAAAGCATCCTGTAAGGCGACAATATGAAATAAAATAACCGCTTAACGAGACGCTCGTTAAGCGGTTTTCTATTTTAATAATCACCGGACAGCACATTCGAAAGAACGCACCATCCGGTGAAAGAACCGTTTCTGTTTAAAGTACTATCTGTACGACTGACTACCTGAACTACTTGTGCCTGTTACTTTTATAGGACCGCGCTCAATTATCAGATTTTTCTTACCACTGCTTCCCTTGGCATTTAAACTTCCGGATGAAGCTTTAAGAGCAAAACTCAATTCTTCGGTATCATTTGTTAAATCCATTGATACACTACCCGACGAAGACTTAAAATTAGAGTTACCGGTCAGCTTAATGTTTGTACCACGCTGGCTACCGCTGGTTGTGGCAAGGTTGACAGCTCCACTGACATTAGATAGACTAATGCCACCTGATGAAGCCTGGGCACGCACATCTCCCTTCACATCAGTAACTTTAATGCTTCCTGATGAAGCCTGTGCATAAAGATTATTACCAACAGAATTGATGGACTGACCACCTGACGAAGTAGTAACTTCTGCTTCACCTTTAACTTCAGTCACTTTTATACTACCTGAAGAAGCTTTGCATTTAAGACTGCCGCCAATTGCCTCGTGACGCTGGCTGCCTGATGAGGTTGTCGAACGCGCGTCACCTGAAATATTGCTTAAAGAGATGCTTCCTGATGAAGCCTCAACATTAATATTTGAATCAATATTCATCGCTTTAATGCTTCCGCTGGATGCTTCAAGTTTAACAACCACCTGACCGATATCCTTAACATTAATGCTTCCACTTGAATTATCAACATCAATATTGGTGTTGGTCGGAACGCTTAGTACCAGTTCTCCTTTTACATTACGTAAGCTATTCGGACGATCAATCCATACTCTTAAAGTTCCTCCACTCACATTGTGACGAATCTTCACATCATATTTATCTGATCCGGTAACTTCACCACTTAATTTAACATCACTGCCGGTTCCGCCAGTTATATTAACCGAGCAAAATGATCCTTCGACCTCTACTGCTGTAACATTGTTAAAGGTTTCATCAACCTTATCGATAACATTTTGGGCCTGAACACATGATAGCAACACCAATGTTGACATCACAATTAGTGAACTAATTTTTTTTAATTTCATCATAGCGTATTTTTGGGTATAACATTCATTTAATGCGGCCATAGGGACCTTTTAGAAAATAGGACGCTTAAAATCTTTAAGAAGTTACAAACAAAAGCGAAAAAATCATCCATTAATTTTAAAAGCTGTATTAACGCAGTGTTAGCAAACCAAAAACTAAGTCAAATAGCTTATTATCTTCTTTATTCTTTAGACAGTCACTGTGCCATTTCTTAAATATTGCTTATATCCTTAAACTTTTAGCTCTATCCTGGGTTTGAATTTATTGATCTCAGGTTTGTAAGCTGTTTGAATGCTAAACAAACTTGTGCATTACAAGTGATTGATTAATTTTGAAACATGGCAGACATGACAGCAGAAGAGTTTGAAAGAGAATGGGATGAACTGGTACTGAAAGTGAGTAAACACTTTAAAGTCAGTGCCGAATATGAATTTATCCTATTTGTAACAGGTATCCAGGAAATGGGCTGGGGCTTAAGAGAGTTTTCAAAAACTGAAAAGATGGATTTGATCAATGTGGCCCGCTGCCGCATTTTGGTGCGACAAGGTTATATTAAAGAAACCGGTATTGATGCAGAAGGCTTTCCGATCTTTGAAGCTTCGCCTAAACTTAAATCGATGATGCCTTCTTTTCAAAATCAGCTCATTAAAAAAGGATTAATTGACTACTTTAAAACGGTAGAATTTGCATAATGACAACTAACACTAGTAATAAGATGAAGAATTTTTTATCCATTGCCCTGGCCGTAATTTTGCTTTCGGCATGTAGTACCCAACCCAAAGAAGGTGTTATGCTATTGATGAAAACATCAAAGGGTGACATGAAGATCAAACTCTACGATGAAACACCACAGCACCGTGATAACTTTGTTAAACTTGCCGAGCAGGGATTTTATGATTCATTGTTATTTCACAGGGTTATTAATGAATTTATGATCCAGGGAGGTGACCCGGAATCAAAAGGTGCCGAGCCCGCTAAAATGCTTGGTAACGGAGGACCTGGTTATCAGGTGCCGGCTGAAATAAACTACCCTGCTCTCTTTCATAAAAAAGGAGCTTTAGCTGCAGCAAGAACAGGTGATAATGTAAATCCCGAGAAAAAATCATCAGGTTCACAGTTTTACATTGTACAAGGTAAAACCTATAACGATGAAGGATTCGCATCTATTGAGAAGCGCTACGTAGATATGAAACGCCAGCAATTGTTTTATCAGACTCTTGAGGAGTACAAGGATACATTGCAGGCACTTCAGCAAGCCGGTAATCAGCAAACATTTATGGATATGCGCGTTTTAATTGAAGAAGAAGTGGAGAAGAAGCTGTCCAATGAACCAAAGCAAGCCATTCCTGAGGAGCTTAAAGAAGTATACAGAACCATTGGTGGTGTACCTCACCTTGATGATAACTACACTGTATTTGGTGAAGTGGTGGAAGGGCTGGAAGTGATCGATGCCATTGCTGCCGTTGAAACAGGTCAGGCTGACCGACCACGTGAGGATGTTTACATCATAAATGTAAAAGTGCTTAACTAAGCGTACGATTTTTGTTAAAATACATCCGGTAGTTGAGTAAATCAGCTACCGGAATTTTTGTTTCAATACTTTACTATCAGGAAACTCACTAACTATTAACTATCTTGCAAAACCAAAACTTTTTAGTGATGCACAGATTATTATTCCTCATACTAAGCCTATTTATCGTTTCAGCCACTATAGCCCAGGAACCTGTTTACTATGTTAACATTTCAACCAACATGGGCACGATGAAGGTGAAACTATATAATGAAACACCAGAACATCGGGATAACTTTCTAAAACTGGTTCAGGAGAAACATTTTGACGGAACACTGTTTTACAGGGTTGTTAAGGGTTTTGTTATTCAGGGAGGATCGTCAGATTCGCGCAATGCAGCACCCGGTCGTGCCATTGGCTATGGAAAAGCCATTAACATTGACGCAGAGTACCACGAAAACTGTTACCATAAAAAAGGAGCTTTGTGTGCACCACGGCAACCTGAAGAGGTCAATCATTTTAAAATGTCTGATGTATCGCAGTTTTACGTCGTTCAGGGACGTAAATACACCAACGAAGAGCTTGACATGATCGAAAAAGCGACCAATAATCCCATTAATATCGAACTGAAGAAACAATATTACCTGCCACATAAAGAGGAGCTGGCACGCCTTAAAAAAGAAGATCCGAAAGCATTTAATAAGCTCTTGCGTGAAATTAAAGACAAGATTAACTTTCACTATAGTATATCAGATAAAGTCGAGTTCAATGAAGAGCAGCGACAAGTATACACGACTATTGGGGGTACACCCGAGTTAGATGGTGATTACACAGTCTTTGGAGAAGTAGTGGAGGGTCTGAGTGTTATTAATAAAATTGCAGCCTTAGCGGTAGATAAAAACAGCCGTCCACGCACTGACGTAAAGATAAAAGTGAGTATTGTAACACAGTAAGGTAATAGGTATTAACAAGATGTATAAATCTATACTCTATATAATTATCAGCCTGGTGCTGATAAGCTGTCAAAGCAAATCGGGCAAGCAACAAAGGGTTATTGATACTTTTAAAGGTTCATACCAAACAAATGTCAAAGGCATAGTGAGTCTGCGGACCTTTGATCATTACACCCGCCGGCTCGAAGATAGTTATGGTTTCTATGTGGCACCTAACCTGGTGGTAACCAATCTTAGTTTTATCCAGGGTGCTGCTAAAGTAAAGGCCTCCCCTATGGATCTGGAGGATTTCTCATTGGTGCAGGGTTTTGTTGCCTATGATATTAACCTTGACCTGGTTCTTCTTAAAGTATCCCGTCGCAACCTTAACTATTTGAGCCTGAAAGATGCCACATTCAATCCTGACTCAGTTTATCAGCTTTACCGTCAAAGCCGTAAGCTATATGTAACTGAAGGTGTATGCGGTACGGTAACAGTAAACGACAGCCTTTCTTTTAAACACTATGAAGGGGACTTTAAGGCAGGTAAACCTGTTTTCGCAAAAAGTCATCGCCTGGCTGGTCTGGTGCAGGAAACAGCGGATAAAAAACGGATACTGGAATCGAAATGGATCAGGCAACTGATCGACCGGCAGGAGAGAACTCCCAAGTCTGTATACGACCTCAGAAATAAAAGTAACAAAGTATATATATCACACACCAAAGTAAAAGGCTTCCGTATCAAAACCAATATGGGGAATATTGAGATCGCGCTCTCTGACAAAACACCAGGGTACCGGGATAACTTCATTAAGCTGGTCAGTGACAATTTTTACGACAGCCTGCTGGTGCACCGTGTCATAAAAGACTTTTTGGTGCAAACCGGCGCGGCAGACACAAAGTATGCCAAAAAGGACGATGTTGTGGGCTGGCAGGGACCGGGTTACACCTTGAAAATGGATATTCAACCCGGGCTGTTTCATAAAAGGGGTATGATCGCAGCATCTAAACTACCCGAAGATCGTAATAAACACAACCGTAGCGATGGCTCTCAATTTTATATTGTTTCCGGGCGTCTTTTCAACAACACCGAGTTAAACGACCTGGAAGCTGAAAAAGGCATTACATATTCAGCGGCACAACGAAAAGCCTACACGACGGTTGGCGGAGCACCCTATCTGGATGGTGATTACACCGTATTCGGGTGGGTCACCAAAGGCATGGATGTGGTAGACAAGATGGCTGCCGTGAAGACTTATGCTGTTGATCGACCGGTTAATGAAATACGCATCAGCACCATTGAGATCATTAAAAAATAAGTGTAAAACATCACATTGCGCGAATACCATATTTGCACAACTACCTTTAAGAAAGATGGCCTACTTATTTTAGTCTAAAAAAGAAATGTAATAATCATCACTCATCCCAATCGTTTTATTAATTTTGCAAGTCGCTATAATAAAGTAATTAAACAATCATGTTAGATAGAATTAATCAATTAGTTGAAGAGATAAAAAGCCTGGCAGCTTCATCGGCTGAAGAGGCTGAGCAATTGAGAATTAAGTATTTGAGCAAAAAGGGTTTGGTTTCTCAGCTATTTGATGAGTTTAAAACGATTCCTAACGAGCAGAAGCGTGAAGTTGGTAAGGTGTTAAATGTGTTAAAAACACAGGCTCTTGACAAGATCAACGAAATTAAAGAAGGATTTGCCTCAAGCGGACAAGGTGAAGTCGGTACTGACTTAACATTACCGGGAACGTCTTTTGAATTGGGAAGCCGCCATCCTTTGTCAATTGTAAAGAATGAGATTGTTGAGATATTCTCTCGTCTTGGTTTTACCGTTTCAGACGGACCGGAGATTGAAGATGACCACCACGTGTTTGAAGCATTGAACTTCCCCCCAGAGCACCCTGCTCGTGATATGCAGGATACCTTCTTTATTGCTACTAATCCTGATGTGTTGTTGCGTACGCATACCTCATCAGTACAGGTGCGTGTAATGGAAAAACAACAACCGCCAATCCGATCAATTTTCCCGGGACGAGTATTTCGTAATGAGGCTATTTCGGCACGTGCGCATTGTATCTTCCACCAGGTTGAAGGACTATACATTGATAAAGACGTTTCATTTGCCGATCTGAAGCAAACCTTATTGTACTTCTCTAAAGAATTATTCGGAGCTGATACAAAGATTCGTTTACGTCCGTCATATTTCCCGTTCACTGAGCCATCGGCTGAGATGGATATTTCTTGTACCCTATGCGGTGGAAAAGGATGTAATGTTTGTAAGTATACCGGCTGGGTAGAGATTTTAGGATGCGGAATGGTTGACCCGGCTGTTTTAGAGGCCAGCAATATCGACAGCAACGAATACACCGGTTTTGCCTTTGGTATGGGTATTGAGCGTATTACCATGTTAAAATATCAGATTAAGGACATTCGCCTGTTCTTTGAAAACGATAAGCGCTTCCTTGATCAATTTAAATCAGCAGGTCAGTAATTATAAAGCATACGACATATATCAAAAAACCCTGTTCTTAACGTACAGGGTTTTTTGTTTTAACACAGCATTAACAGCCCGTGTTTTGATGTTTAACAACATTTTTTAAGCTAATCGATAACTTGTATTTCTGTTGTAACAGGTATTGCCTTTTTGTATAAGGCTGAAACACCGCAGTATTTTTCCTCCGATAAATTCACTGCTTTTTCCAATTTATCCATTGGTAGATCTTTTCCTTTAAACTGATATATCACGTGCATTTTTTCATAATACTTCGGATGCTCTTCTGTCAGATCACCCTCCACAATTATCTGTATATCTTCTACTTCCACACGCATCTTCTTTAAAATAGAAACGATATCCATTCCGGTGCAACCTGCCAAAGCCGTTAACATAAGTATCTTCGGACGTGGTCCTTTATCGTCTCCGCCATTTTCTTTACCCGCGTCTAAAGTAAGTTTATGACCAAACAATTCGGTCTCCCAGGACATGTTACCTGCCCATTGAATTTTTGTTGATGTTTTCATATATTGATATATTTAGATATTTTAAGCAATGTAAATATGTGACCTTTTTATATCTTTGTCACCAAATTATGACATTTATCACTTTTTTATTCATTCAGTTGTTAGTCAAGTTATGAAAAATATTCAAAGTGTCCCTTTTAGCGATGAAGTAGATTTACTGTCGTACGAAATTTTTAGCGGTTTAACAGAAGAGGAATTAGACTCTTTGACGCAGTCGATGAGCTGCACCCTTCACAAACGTGGTAATATACTTTACCATGAAGGTAGCCGTATTAATGGCGCTTATGTTGTGATCAAAGGGATATTGAAGATTTATAAGACCGGCTTTGATGGGAAAGAACAGATCATCCGCTTTGCCAAGGATGGTGATTTAATTGGTTTCCGCTCTGTGGTTAGTGATGAATTGGCCTGTACCACATCCAAGGTTGTTAACGATGCCGTACTGTGTTATTTGCCTTCTGAGGTATTGACCAGTCTGATCAAGGTAAATCCTGAATTTGCCATGTCGTTAATGAAATTGACATGCAGGGAATTGGGCGAATCAAACAAATTCTTAACCGATATTGCTCAAAAAACCGTACGGGAACGCTTAGCTGAGGTGTTACTTCTGCTAATGGATACCTTCGATTTAGATGAAGACAGTACCTTACAAATTTCATTGACCCGTGAAGAGTTAGCGAATATGGTGGGTACAGCCACTGAATCGGTTATCCGATTGCTTTCAGAGTTTAAATCAGATAAGCTTATTGAGCTGAACGGGCGTAAGATCAAACTGATCAATATACCGAAGCTGATTAAAATCGGCAACGTGTATATTTAGTCAACAATCAAGAAGTTAAATTATAGTTCAGGAATATAGAGATGCCTGAGTTCAATAGAGCTCAGGCATCTTTATGTTTTTACCAGGGGAAGTTTTTAAGTATCATGCTCAAAGGTCGGGCTTACTAGTTGCTAAAGAACGATCTCATCTTCTTCGGTGGTGATACCCCGATTTATAAATGAATTAAATGGCTCCAGGGTCTTTATGATATGACGAACATGATCTGCAGCACCATCTCCGGTCAATTCATCATCAGTTGAAGCATGTAAGGGTGCAAATGATTTGTATTTTAACAGTTCAATGTCTTCAAAATCCTTTGGAAAGCCTTTGGGTGCCATCTTCAGCTTGTCTTCAAACATTTCGGGAAAAACAGTTTTGAACTCATCATTGTGAAGAATGGCCTTGTACTCATCAGCGAAATTATATATCTCACGACGTATGGCCTTAAGCACATCAGATGGCGGACAATAGCTACCCCCCGCTACCATGCAAGCACCCGGCTCTACGTGAAGGTAATAACCGGCCATCGTACTTTTTCGACCACCTTTGGCTACAAATCCGCCCATATTGGTTTTATAGGGCGTTTTGTCCTTTGAGAACCGTGTATCCCGATAAATCCGAAACACGCATTCCTTAGGTGTCAGATCGCCGATTGTCGGGTCGGCATCATGAACAATGTCGATAAATTGCTGCATTGACGCCTCAAATGATGCTTTAGCCTCATTAAAAAAAGCTTTGTTCTCATGGAACCAGTCACGCTCATTATTGGCCTTTAACTGGGTCAGGAAATCAAATACTACTGCTTCTATCATTATATCAGGTTTAAGTGATGATGATGCAAAATACAAAATAAGATTACAAAAGACATAAGACTTAAGACGTTTTACATGAGGTACCTGTAGTCTTTTTTCCGTTATTCATACAACACACTACCAACTGCTCATATGTTATCTGCCACATAATCTTCTGGCACAAAACGTTTGTGATATTAATTGAAGCGCCTTAAATTTGATGCAGGGAGAAAATTAAAAACAATTACCCGATGAACAGATGACAAACTATGCAGTAATTGTGGCCGGTGGCAGCGGCACACGGATGGGAAGTGAAATCCCTAAACAATTTCTTAAAATCAATGACTTACCTGTCTTGATGCATACAATTACCACGTTTCATACTTTTGATGCCGGAATGAAGATCATCCTGGTATTACCTGATAGTCAGATTGATTATTGGGAAAAACTATGTCGTGAACATCAGTTTAAAATACCACATCAGATTGCCAAAGGAGGGGCAACACGTTTTGACAGTGTTAAGAGCGGCCTGGCTTTGACTGAAGAGCATTCATTAATAGGCATACATGATGGTGTCCGCCCTTTTGTGTCGCCCGACACTCTGAAGCGCTGTTATCATCATGCGAAAGCCCTGGGAAATGCCATCCCCGTATTGGATGCTTTTGAATCAGTTCGACAGGTAGATGATGAATGCAGCAAGGCACTGGACCGTTCAAGCATAAAACTGGTGCAAACACCACAGGTTTTTCACTCCGATATATTGGTCGAGGCCTATAAACAAGAATACACTTCATTGTTTACCGATGACGCCTCGGTGGTAGAAGCCTTTGGCAAAACGATTCACCTGGTTGCCGGCAACCGCGAGAATATCAAAATAACAACTCCATTCGATCTGGTTCTGGCTGAGGCATTCATTAAGGCTGGATTTGAAAAGAGTGATGAAGAGGAAGATATTCCGCTCATCAAACAATAAAAGTCATTCAAAAAGAGAACGGGTTGGTGACCGACTCTCAAGCTCATCATACCTCCTCCTCTATCCATACAACCTTTTTAAACCTTAACACATTAAAGCTAATGAAAAGTCTATCCCTGTTTATTTTGCTTTTTACAAGCACCCTGACATTCTCACAAAACGCCCCTGAGGGCATGCTACTTATTAGTGGTGGCGAATTTATCATGGGCAAAGACTATAAAGATGGTAAAAGCGCATCAAGCCCGGCCCATAAGGTTAAACTTAATTCGTTTTACATGGATACCCATGAAGTTACCAACGCTGAATACCATAAGTTTTGCCTTGAAACAGGTCACAGGCTACCTGAATTCTGGAATACTGATGTGTTCAGAAGTGGCGAGAAATACCCTGATTATCCCGTCATTGGTGTTTCGTATGGTGATGCCCTGGAATATGCCAAATGGGCTGGTAAACGTTTGCCTACGGAGGCTGAATGGGAATATGCCGCGCGCGGTGGCAAAGCAGGGAAAGCTTATCCCAACGGAAACAAATGGGAGTATGAGAAAGATAAGTCAAAACCCGATGGTTGGCTCAACCTCATCCACCCGGTTGGCAGTCATAGTCCGGCCAATAACTTTGGATTACACGATATGGCAGGTAATGCATGGGAATGGGTTGCCGACAAATTCTCAGCTGATTATTATTCGCAAAGTGAATATGATAATCCGAAAGGCCCTGAATCGGGTAATGGTCGCGTTATCAGAGGAGGCAGCTGGCACTCAGGCCCGATGTGCAAAAGGGTGTTTTATCGAAAAGGCTTAAGCCCTGGATGGTGCGATTTTGCCGTTGGATTCAGGTGTGTAAAGGATCTGTAATAAGCACAATACAAAAAAAGAAAGGCCTTAAGCAAATAACTTAAGGCCTTTAATATCTATTCTACTATTGTCTAGTATCTGTAATGTTCCGGCTTATAAGGACCATTAGGATCAACACCGATGTATGCAGCCTGCTCATCGCTAAGACGTGTTAATTTAACACCTAACTGCTCAAGGTGTAAACGTGCTACTTCTTCATCAAGGTGCTTTGGAAGGGTGTAAACACCAACTTCGTAGTTGTTCTTCCAGATCTCGATCTGTGCTAAAGTCTGGTTAGTAAACGAGTTACTCATTACAAAACTTGGGTGACCTGTAGCATTACCAAGGTTAACCAAACGACCACGAGACAATAGAATAATGCTGTGTCCGTCAGGGAATTCAAACTGATCTACCTGTGGCTTAATGTTAATTTCTTTAATGCCAGGGTAATTCTCAAGTTTCTCAACCTGAATTTCATTATCAAAGTGACCAATGTTACAAACAATAGTCTGGTCTTTCATGGCTTCCATGTGCTCAACTGTAATAACATCTTTGTTACCTGTAGTAGTAACAATAATGTTAGCCTCAGGAAGAGCATCTTCAACGGTTGCTACTTCGTAACCTTCCATGGCTGCCTGAAGTGCACAAATAGGGTCGATTTCAGTAACGATTACACGAGCACCAAAACCACGCATACTTTGAGCACAACCTTTACCCACATCACCATAACCGCAAACTACCACAGTTTTACCTGCAACCATTACATCAGTACCACGCTTGATACCATCAGCTAAACTCTCACGACATCCGTACAGGTTATCGAATTTAGATTTTGTTACCGAGTCATTAACGTTAATAGCAGGGAATAATAACTCACCACGCTCCATCATCTGGTACAAGCGATGAACACCAGTTGTTGTTTCTTCACTTACACCTTTAATGTCATCAGCAACATTTTTCCAACGCTGAGGATCTTCATTGAACGTGCGCTTCACTAAAGCCATTAACTCGCGGAAGTCTTCACCTTCACCGCTGTAATCAGCATCCAGAATCTCAGGTTTGCTTAATGCTTCCACTCCTTTGTGAATCATCAAAGTAGCGTCACCACCGTCGTCTACAATCATTTCAGGACCAAGGCCATTACCAAAATTCAATGCTTTTTCGGTACACCACCAGTACTCTTCCAATGTTTCACCTTTCCAGGCAAATACAGGAACACCTGCTTCAGCGATTGCTGCAGCCGCATGGTCTTGTGTACTGTAGATATTACAACTACACCAACGCACATCGGCACCCAACTCAACCAATGTTTCAATCAACACAGCTGTTTGAATGGTCATGTGTAAAGATCCCATGACGCGAGCACCTTTTAAAGGTTTTTCTTCACCATATTTTGCACGAAGAGCCATTAAACCAGGCATCTCCTTTTCTGCAATTAAAATCTCTTTTCTCCCGTAATCAGCCAGACTCAGGTCAGCTACTTTATAATCAGCCATAACTGTTATTTTATATTTTATGGTTTTCTATTTAAAAAGGACTACAAAAGTAGTAAAAATGTTTGAAAGCTAACAGGATTAGTTGTTAGTGGATAGCTATTTAGAGGACAGATAGAAGTTCAGGGTCTTAGAGGCAGCGTATCAGAATTTTTCGACAATGGTCCTTATGTCTGCTTCATCCCTTTTTAATTGGGCCTTCAGCTCATCGACATTGGCAAACTTTTGCTCATCGCGTACACGTTCTATAAACTCCAATTCAATTTCTTCGGAGTAAATATCGTGATTGAAATCAAAAATATGCACTTCAAGGGAACGATGATCGACATTGTGATTAACAGTTGGGCGATAGCCAATATTAAGCATACCTCCGTAGTGCTTCCCTTCGACCCGAACTTTTACAGCATACACGCCATCGGGAGGAATTAATTTATGTGGCTCCTCAACTTCAACATTGGCCGTAGGGTAACCAATGCGACGTCCCAGTTGCTGACCACCTACCACACGGCCAGATACCGCATACTGATAGCCCAGAATCCTGTTGGCTGCTTTCATCTCACCTGCCAGAAGGTGATTACGGATATCGGTGGAACTGGTTTGCATACCATCGGTGAGCACAGCTTCAACCAGTGAGATCGTGAAGTTATATTTTTGAGCAAACCCCTGGTATTCGTCATAACTGTGCTGACGTCCCTTACCAAAACGATGATTATAGCCCACCATAAGATGATGAATAGAGAGCTTCCCGATCAGTATTTGCCGGATGAACTCTTCGGCAGTCAGATTGGCCAGTTCCAATGAAAAAGGTATCAGTACCAGGTGATCTATACCCAGCTGACCAAACAACTTGGTCCGTTCTTCGGGTGAAGTCAGAAAGCGTAATTTATCAGCATCTTGTTGTAACACCATGCGCGGGTGAGGCCAGAAAGTGATAACAACCGATTCTCCCCCAACAGCTTTGGCCTTATCAGTCAGCTGCCCCAATAACACACGATGCCCGGTATGAACACCATCAAACATACCAATGGTAATAACCGGCTTATGCGCTTTAAATGTTGAAAAATCGGAATGTACTTTCACAACTATTAATTTTTCGCAAAAATACTATAAAGAGGCAAGATTAAAGACGAAAGGCAAAAGTTTTATTATTGACAGATTGAATTCAACAGGGGAAACCAGGAAAACGGAGAAGCTTTAACATGATAGGATAATATGAACGGCCACATGAGCTTGATAAAACTACTTTTTGCTGGTCTATTCTAATTCTGCCATTCGTGTATTAAATGTATATTCGTCAAAATGGAGCCATCCCAGATATCCATTTGAAACACTTTTTCAAATTTCAATTTACTATTAGCATCATAACTTCGGTGATTTTCAAATACAAGCATGCCATCTTGATGAGAGGAATTACGAATCAAATTATTGTTTCTATCATATTCATATATTTCAACGACTTCATAATTGTCAATATAATTTCTTAAAGTGGTTTTGGTTACATTCCCATTAGCATCGTACTCATGCCTTTCACCTTGATAAAGGTTACCGTCTCTATATTCCTTTTCAATTTTTAAATCCCCGTTACCCCCATAGCTTTTTTGAAATTTAATTAGTTCATTGTTATTTTCATCTAATTCAATTTCTTCGATGGTTTGTCCCTCTTCATTTTGCACGTATACCTCATAACCAGTTACTTCTCCATCTTCATTGCGAACAACAGCTTTGTATGAATTACCCAAATCAGTATACGAATAGTCCTTGGTTATCTTTAAACCATTTTCATATTCCAACACTACTTTAACAGTCTCACCACTCTCATTTTTTGTATAGTGATGCCTTTCTACTAATTCTTCAAATGCGTCATATTCAATGTATACTTCTATGGTCTCGTCTTCAAAATACCTGTAAAAGCGCTTGCATATAATATTACCTTCACAATCGAGTTCGATTTCTTCCAATGGATTTCCTTTAGAGTCAACGTTGCATTTACGCCAGGGATAACGTCTGGTTTCATTTCCATCAGTATCCAGCTCTATTTTGATAGTGTTCCACTTTTCCATGGTGCATAGATTTGGGTTAGTTTAAGTTAAATAATCGATAAGGATTTGCAGTGAAGTTATGATTTTTTATGGCAGTAACATCTTCAATCTAGGATAAAATAGCACGTATCGCATGGATTAACTCATCTGAAAACATTAAAAATCCATTGTGGCCTTTAGTTTTTTATAACCCGTTCGGCTCACCTTCAACTTACAGTTCGGATTAATAATGGCCAGGTAAGTATCTTTATCGTAAGGCTCCAGGCTTTTGATTTTACTTGTATTGACTATGTAACTGCGGTGAATACGAATAAACTGCTCCTCTGGTAAGTGTTCCTCAAAATACTTCATGGTTTTTGACTTGAGGAAACGCCCGTTTTCAGAATGCAACATCACATAATCGTCCTGAGCCTCAATGTACAGTAAATTGTCAAGATCAATAAGCTCAAGCTTTGTACCTTTTTTTACTACAATTCGCTCAAGCTTTTCTGGCCTGGCATCTTCCATCTGCTCTATTTGCTCCTGATTGGAATGAACACCAGATTGCAGCTTATCCAGAACTTTTTGCACAGCATCATCAAAGCGTTTCTCATCAAATGGTTTCAGAAGATAATCGACAGCATTGAGTTCAAAAGCTTTTAAGGCATACTGGTCATAGGCCGTTGTAAACACCACCTGCAAGGGTTCATCGATTACTTCAAGCAATTCGAGCCCGGTGACTTTTGGCATCTGAATATCTAAAAACAGTATATGAGGCTGCAGCTCCTTAATGGATTTTATGGCTTCAAAACCATTGGCACATTCACCAACAATATTAATAGAAGTGTGCTTTTTTAAATAAGCCCGGATAATACTTCTGGCTGGCGGTTCATCATCAATAATAAGTGCTTTGTATTCCATGAGCTACCTGGTTAATTGTTGTGGCAGTCGTATAATGACTTCAAAATAATGATTCTCTTTATTGATTGTCAACAAATCATTTCTATTATAAATCAATTGCAACCTGTTTCGCACATTAGCCAAACCAACACCGGCTCCTTTGCGCTGAGATCCATCCTCATCAAAATTATTAATAACACTGATTTCCAAATCACTATTCACCATGCGACAATAGGTGCGGATGGTTACCGGCTCAATACTTTCATAAACACCGTGTTTGACAGCATTTTCAAAAACAGGTTGCAGGATCAGAACAGGCACCTGCATATCTTTGCATTCCTGGGGAATATCAAGCTCACATAAAAGGCGATCACCAAAGCGTACCTTTTCAATCTCAAGATAACGAGCTATGTTTTTTAGCTCCTCGCGTAGTGGTAATAAGGCATCTTCATTCTTCTTCAAGGAATAGCGCATAAACTCCGACAGCTTATTGATCATTGTTCTTGCAGCATCGGGTTCGGTAATGGTTAATGCACTCACGCTGTTTAAACTATTGAACAGAAAATGTGGATTGAGTTGTGATTTTAAAGCATTTAATTCTGTTTCACGTAACAGACGGTTCATGGTCTCATGCTGACGATTCTTCTCTTCCAGCTCATTATAAAAAATAAGCATGTAATAGATCATCACAAAAATCATGAAGATAAGACCACCAACGGTTGCCCTGATGATTAGGGCGTTTCTGTGGAAAAGTTCGTTCAGTACATCTTCGGGAAAGATCAACTCCAAAAACTGATAGCCAAGAAACAACCACATAAAAACAATCACTCCTCCAACAAAAATGATCTGAAAAACAGTATTCATTCTTCCTTTGGATCTGTCACTATAAACAATCGGAAACCAGACACTCAAGCCTAAGAAAAACATTAACACATTAAATGTAAAACTATCGATGATGGCCAATTCGAGGGGCAACTCGTAAATAATAACGTTTATTGTTGCATGAACCGCGCAAACTATTAACCATACCAATACATACAGTTTAAAGATACGTCGTTCAGAGAATAAGGGATGATTCATACTGCCTGTTTACTAAGTGGTTTAGTATTGCTTAAGATCAGATACTGCGGATTTCACCTCCTCCAAATATGGCGGCGCCTTTTATTATAAGAGTTTTAGATGGATCATTAGGCGTTTCGGAAAAGAAATTGCGTTTATCAGCAAAACCACCGAAAATAGAAACAACCTCTGTTTTCACATTCCAATCGCGCGGCACGATGATCTTTGACCCACCAAAAACCATGGCGATATCCAATACTGCACCTTCAGGTGATAGCTGACAACGATCCATATAAACTTCACCGCCACCAAAAATAGCTGTTATCTTACCGCCTTTGAAATTCTTTGATTCAACCTGGGTAACACCACCTCCAAAGATATCCACCTCATCAATGTATTCATCTGCGTTGGCATTGATCATTTGTCCCGGTGTCATTTCTTTCCTTTTAAAATAGAATGCTATACCAGCCAAAATCAGGAAGGCAGGCCAGAACTTAAACACATCTCTGAAACTTATACCTTCAATAATGTGAGGCGCCATAAAAACACCACCTATGGCAAGCGTTACGATAGCAGCGCTATACTGTTTTCTGAAAAGGTTAAACAGACCCACTGCAATCAGGATCATAGGCCATCTGAAAATTACATCACCGATTTGATACGGCACATAGCCTAAATTATCGAGTAACAAAACAGCTCCAATAATTATTAAGAAAGCCCCCAACAACCCGCGTTTATTATGATTTCCTTTTTCATTCATAATTATATTGTTTTAAGTTTTAACTAATTATGATGCTAAAGTAATGTGCTATTAGAGGACTTTAAACAGAAATTCGGTGAATTGCGGAATAATACCGATGAGTTGCGAAAACAGAATGCCCCATCGGTAAAAGCACTATTCAGATATATACTTCATAATTTCTGTCAGGTAGTAGTTATAGTCCACTCCATCGGGTGCCGAGTTAAGACATGTAACAACCATGTTTTTCGATGGAATAACAGTCACCCTTTGTCCCCGGTAACCATTAAAGAAAAATACATCGGATGGCATATCCGGTATATTTATCTTTGAGGCATTCAACCATACCTGGGCGCCATACTTGCCATTGGAACTAATGGCCGGTGTTGTGCTGTACTGAACCCACCATTCGGGCAAAATCTGTTCGCCATACCAATTACCATTATTGAGGTACAGCATTCCGAAACGGGTCCAGTCGCGTGCCGAACAATAGCCGTAAGATGATCCTACAAATGTGCCGCTTGCATCTGTCTCAATATAACTATGCTCCATACCTATTTTCCTGAACAGGGCTTTTTGCGGAAACTGATAATAAGACTGATAATTATTGAAGCATTGTCGTAAAATGCCAGATAGTATATTGGTGGTACCCGAAGAGTATTGCCAAACTGAATCAGGTCTTGACAATAATTTTGGTGACGAAGCATATTGAAACATATCATCTTTGATGTATAACATTTCTGACACATCAGATAAACTTGTTTTGGAATAGTCTTCATTCCATATGAGCCCGCTGCTCATCTGCAGCAAGTTGTTAAGTGTTACTACACTCCTTTCATCATCTTGCCAGGCTTTGATTAAAGCGTCCTGGTCAACATTGAGCCGACCTTCCTTAACAAGGATTCCGGTTAAAGCAGCCGTAATTGTTTTTGTCATGCTCCAGCCAAGCAGTGGTGTAGTTTCATCTATGCCTTCGGCATATTTTTCAAGAATAAGCTGACCGTCTTTTACAATCACAACAGCCCTCGATGTAGAATTAAATTGCTCGTCAACAAATTGTTTCAAGCCTTCAATATCAACACCGGCGGGTAGTGTATCAGCTACAATACTACCCTGTGGCCATGGTAGTGTATCGTTATTTAGTCGTGGAAGCGGTTCCCGGCCTTCAATTGCTTGATAACCTTCCGGAAATAAAGTCGCCCCCTTTCCATCCTCAAAGACGGCAATTTGTGACACAAGTCCGAATATAGTACTGGTAACAGATTTTGATTCTGTATCTACAGTATTTACAACCCTGTCAAAAGGGAAAGATGTTAGCTCCATCTGTTCCACTCGTTGTTGCGACTGCCCCTCAACAAAAACTCCTGAGCAAAGCATTTTGGCAGAATAACCAGTGGCTCCGCGTAAGAGAGGATAAAGGACAAATCCCAACACGAATAGAATCACAACCAGTAATAGTGCAAAATACTTCAGTAATCGTTTAAATAGTACCATAATTCAGCTTGTAAAAACTTAAAGTTACAAGCTATTTCATTTTTATTGGCAACATGAAGCCCCCTTTTCTCTGTTATTTTATAATTATTTCAATTTGCTATTCATCACAAAAAACACCCTATTAATCATACATATTTATCTGATTCATCAATGAGTTGACATTAAGTATATCTTCTAATAAACTTTCAATGTTATTATGTTATTTTTGCGTTGATTTTAATCTTACAAATAACTTATGAAAAAATTACTATTACTGATGGCAATGACAGCCATTGTATTCTCTTCATGTGAAAAAGAACAAGATGAGTATACGCTTATTCACAAATTTTCAGGAGAATTAAGCGTTAAGTTGGAAAATGCCAATGGGGAGCCCATCAAAGGGGTTAAACTCAAGCTTAAAGACGATGGTGAAGAGCTTGATGAACAAGAAACAGATGCCAACGGGTCAGTTAAATTTGGGAGTGTCAACTCGGGTAATTACACTATTTATGGAGAGGACATTAAGGATGGTGAATATGCTTATAATGTTTACAAACAGGTTCAGATTGTAGCTGCCGAACATAAAGAAACAACAATAGTTCCCTCTGAATATAATGCTTCTATCAATTTAAAGGCGTTTGAGTATTATCAATATGAGTCAAGTAGTATCCCACTTGGAAGTGATGTGAAGATAGCTCTTTTACATCTGCCCGATCAGCACATGTACCAGTTTGGTTATGACAATTTAAGTCTCGAAGAGTTAAAGGAGTATATCTTAACGGAAATACAGGCAGATGGAATAACAGAAGAGTTTGTATTTGAGAATATACCATTACATAATTACTTGCTAATGTTTTATACTAATGATAATTATTATATTAGCGGAACAAACATTAACGCCTACAACAAAAACAAAACGGTTTATTTAAAATATCATATAGAATCAATCAAGATTCGTGAATACAGAGTAGACCAGGTTTTCTTCGTGCAACAACGCACTTATGACAATTCAAGCTACTATTATCATTACGAAGCTTACCAGGATTGTGAAATTTACATTATTAATTATGCTGATTACAGGAATATGCATTATAATCAACTGCAAGACAAATCACTCATTGAAAATATCGCGGTAGATAAGGGCATAACGAACTCGGAAGGGATGGTCACTATAAACACGATCAGACACAGAGACTTAATGGCCTGCTGTTACAATCCTGATGGTGTATTAGTCGGCAATTATTCTTTCTCAATTGGCTATTACCTGTACAATAGCACAATCAACTTTACCTATTATAACTACAATTAGGATGGCCTACCCAAATAATTGAAACTAAAAAAAACAGTCGTTGAATAACGACTGTTTTTTTTTCTCTTTAAGGAATAATTTCATTCAGCTATTACCTTTACGCTAACATTGCAAAAACTACATTACCGATAGAAAGATACAGGAACATACCAATAATATCATTCATAGTGGTAATAAACGGCCCGGTGGCAACAGCCGGGTCAATTTTTATCTTATTCAATAACAAAGGCACAAAGGTTCCGAATAAACTAGCGAAGAAGACAACTGAGAACATAGAGATGCCCAATGTGATTGTTAATGCCAGTTCACCAACAAAGATATAGCTGTATGCAAAGATCAGGACAGACAGGATACTGGCATTTAACATGGCCAATCCCAATTCCTTTAACAATTTGAGCCAGTTGGTCTCCAGGTCCACCGATCCGGAAGCCAAAGACTGTACAACGATAGCCGATGATTGCATTCCTACATTACCTCCCATTGCAGCGATCAGTGGCATAAAAAAGGAAACCATCGGAAATTTATCGATCAGATCGAGGTGGCCAAATGCCACCCATGAAGCTAAGATTCCGCCAACCATTCCTATTAACAGCCAGGGAATACGCGCCCGTGTATGTTGCCATACACTATCTGATGCTTCCACATCTTCGGTAATACCAGATGCCAGCTGATAATCTTTTTCAGCTTCCTCACGAATAACGTCCACCACATCATCGATGGTAATACGCCCTACCAGTCGACCAACCGAATCTACAACAGGTAATGCCACCAGGTCGTATTTATCCATGATATTACTAACATCTTCAGCCGGCACATCCACTTTAACCGAAATAATATCCGAATTATATATTTCCTTTACCAATACATCGGTGGCACTTAAAAGCATGCGTTTAAGAGAAAGTGTACCCTTTAATATACCGTCACTATCAACAACATATACATAATACACTTCATCAATTTCTTCAGCCTGCCGGCGCATACTGCGCAAACATGTTGGTACACCCCAGTTCTCTTTCACTTTGATAAGCTCTTTGGCCATCAAACCACCTGCAGTGTCCTCATCATATGCCAATAGGTCAGCAATATCTCCAGCGGTAGATACATCCTCAATATGCGATAATACCTCCTGCTGACGCTCATCATCCAACTCACCCAGGATATCGGCAGCATCATCAGAGTCCATATTATCGATAAAGCGCTTGGCGATAACATCACTTGGCAGACTGTCAAGAAACTTCTTTCGATCGTCTTCTTCCAGTTCTGTCAGTACATCAGCAGCTGTATCATCGTCCATAAGGAAATAGATGAATTTAGCTTCGTCGATACTTAGCTCTTCATAGATCTCAGCAATATCGGCCGGGTGCAATTCTTCCATAAGTTCTGAAATAGCCGTTTCATTTTTGGCTTCTATCAGTTCCTGAAGATTCTCTACGTACTCCCTTGTTAATTCAAAATTCACCATAATACAGGGATTTAGTGATGTTACTTTAGTGGGTTATTTTCAATCATGCATGTCAACTCAATAAAGTCATTCACGCTCATTTGTTCCGGACGACGCGTCAGGTAATCATGATCAGCTATGGCTTCTTTATTGAAAGGAATGGCTTTAAGCGAATTACGTATTGCCTTACGCCTTTGGTTAAAAATAGCTTTCACCACTTTAACAAATAACTTTTCGTCGCAAGGTAATTTCATCACATCATTCCTGGTCAGGCGAATAACACCAGATTGAACCTTAGGAGGAGGATTAAAGACATGAGCACCTACAGTAAACAAGTAATCTATCTTATAAAAAGCCTGTAAAAGCACACTTAACACCCCATAAACTTTTGTTCCAGGTCCGGCAGCCAGTCGTTCGGCAACTTCTTTTTGCAGCATGCCAACCACTTCAGGTATCTGATTGCGATATTCAAAGACCTTAAAGAATATTGGACCTGATATGTTGTAGGGGAAATTTCCTATTAAAGCGAAAGGTCCTTCGAAGATCTCTTTTAGGTCCAACTTCAGGAAATCCTTAAAGAAGATGCGGCCATTTAATTCGGGGTAATGCGCGGTAAGGTATTCTACTGATTCTTTATCAAGTTCGATAAGGTTAAGATCAACATCCGGTCTCTGAACAAGGTACTGTGTTAATACCCCTGTACCAGGCCCTATCTCCATCACCTTGTTTTGTTCTGATGACAAGCTGTCAACGATACGTTGGGCTATATCCAAATCAGTCAGAAAGTGTTGACCTAAGTGCTTTTTTGCTTTTACCATAACCCAATCTTGTTTTTAAGGTGATCATATACGGCTGAGAATACCCGTTTTTGTATAAGGATAACAAATTAGTATCTTTCGGCGCTATTTCGCGCGCAAAGGTAAAAAAACGTGTCTGAAAGCCGTTATGAAGATACCTAATTTTTTAAATTCGTTCAATCAGTGAAGAAATCAATATCCAAACTAGTCCAGTTCATTCTATTTCCTGCCATTGGTATATTTATCATCTATCAGCTATACAAAGATCAGAATGCTGCAGAAATAGGAGAAGCTTTACGTAATGATGTTGATTACAGTTGGATTGCCCTCTCTATTATTTTAGGAATACTAAGTCATATAAGCAGAGCTATGCGCTGGCAAATGTTGATAGAACCAGTTGAGAAAAAGCCCGGCTTAGTTAATACCTTTTGTTCGGTTATGACCGGATACCTGGCCAACCTGGTTTTTCCGCGTATGGGTGAAGTGTCGCGTTGTGGCGTTTTAAGTAAATACGAACGCCTGTCCTTTACACGTGTGGTAGGAACAGTTGTTGCAGAACGTTTGACCGACCTGTTCATGCTAATACTGATCATGCTTACAGTTCTGACTGTGCAATTTGACTTCCTTGGCGGTTTTCTGATGAGAACTTTAAAGCTGGAATCTGTTGGAGAGCTGTTTTTATCACCCTTGTTTTTTGGATTTATCATTTTAATAGTACTTTCTGTATTTCTGATTAAGCGATACGCCAAGCAGTATCGTGCACTGATGTTCTTACAAAACCTGATGTCTAAATTTACAGAAGGTCTCAGCTCCATCAGAAAGATAAAGAACAAGCCCCTTTTTATATTTCACACCCTATTTATCTGGACCATGTATTTCCTGATGATATACGTGTGTTTTTATAGCATGCCGGCTACGTCTTCTCTTGGTATCAACGCAGGAATTACCATACTGCTTACCGGTAGTCTGGGAATGGTTGCCCCCGTTCAGGGAGGAATAGGTGCCTGGCATTTTATGGTTATCGCCACCCTTAAACTATATGGCATTTCGGGCGATGAAGGTGGTGTATTCGCTTTAGTTGTGCACGCAGCCCAGAATTTAATGATCATTGGAGCCGGTCTTCTGGCTTTTGGAGCCTTACCAATCATTAACGGTGCAAAAAATGAAGAAAAGGTATTGGCAACCGATAGCTAAGGCATTTATTATTTTATGCTCTGTTTTGGCTTATGGATACATCATCCGAAAGCTGGTTAATTTTGAGCATTGGCATACACTAAGCACCTCCTTCAAATTATCAGGCAGCACAATAGTCATTATATTTCTACTGGTGCTTTTGTGGTTTATGAACTTAAGCTTTGAAGCAAAAAAGTGGCAGGTTCTGATGCAAGCTTTTATAAGATTAAGATTCAAAGATGCCTGGTGTCAGATAATGGCCGGTACAACCACTGCTGTTGGTTCCCCGGCGCGTATTGCTGAAATGGGAGGAAGAATGGCTCTACTGCCAAAACAACAGCGCTTAAACGCTGCTATCATGACAAGCATCGGAGGTATTTTTCAAAATCTTGTCATTATTTCAGCAGGTGTAATAAGCCTTGTTTTCAGCCCTGATGTATCAAAACTATTGAAATTACCCTTGGAGCTGGGTGAGTTAGTCCTGTTTTTATTGGGAATATCTGGTCTTATCACCTTAGGATTAAGGATTGTATTTCCTCAAAAGTTCAGGTACTACTTCCGAATTTTTGTCAGCACCAAAAGGATAATCGTATTAAAATCACTATTCTGGACTTGTCTGCGTTATCTGACATATATTACTCAACTTTATTTTTGGTTAAACTTATGGGGATTAAATAGTGGTATTAGCGAGTATTTAGCATTGGCAAGCACTTACTTTTTCATGATAACCATTATACCCTCACACATATTGGTTGATATGGGCATCAGGGGAAGTATCGCTATTTTTCTTTTCACACCATTCTTCACCAGTTCTCCCTTAATACTGGCAGCTACTTTTTGCTTATGGTTGTCCAATGTAATTATTCCAACGCTGTTAGGATCGTATATTTTGGTGCAACAAAAGCTATTAAAACAGTTAGTTAAGCAAAAAGAAACATAATACCTTTACGTTTTTTTAGAAATCTGCTTATCTTAGGTGCTTTATAGTATTTGTTAACCTGAACAAACCTTGTAATGGAAAACTACATTCTTTCATTAATCAAAGAAAACAACCGAGTTATCGTACCTAATTTTGGAGCCTTCATTGTTGCCAAAGAAAATGGTTTTTCGGTATTATTTAATAATTTCCTGAGCTTCAACGACGGTCTATTGGTTGACCATATTGTTGAAAAAGAAGGTATAAGCAGAGAAGAAGTTGAAAAAAAGGTTGATGAATATGTAGTAAACCTTAAGCAGGAGCTTGATGAGAAAGGCAGTTACTCTATAAAAGGACTAGGTACATTCACCAAAGATGCCACAGGTATACTGCGCTTTGAGCAAAGTGATGAACTGGCAGATAGTGATACAATTGAGGAGTCGGTTGCTGAAGAAAAAAACACAGATGACTTGCTGGACATCGACAATACTGATTCTGAAAAAGAAGATCTTCAGGAGCCATCTGTAACACCAGTAGCAGCAAGCAGTCTAAATGAAACAACGCCAATTGCAGAATTTGAAGATGACATTAAGCCTGAAGAGGAAACTAAAGAGCCCACAGGAAGTGTTAGTGACTTTGAAAAAGAAGAAATAAATAGCACAGAAGAAAAAGATCCTGTTGCCATTGCCAATAAATATCTGGAAGAAGATAATTCAAAGCGTAATCGTTCTATCGCGATATTTTTATCCCTTTTTATTCTGCTTCCTCTTATTGGATTCTCGGTGTATTTCTTCCTGATCAAAGATAATTCACCAGCCAAAACAGAACAACAAATTGCTGATGTTCAAAAAACAGATAAGGTTGAATTAGAACCTGCAGCAGGTACCATTGAAGCCGGACCTGACACTGCGAAACAGCAAATTGAGGAACCGGAGGCTATTCCTGAGCCTGAACCAAAGGTATACAAACCACACCAGTTAATAGTTGGCAGTTTTAGTAATGAAGCCAACGCCGAGAAAATGATTCAGAAACTGAAAGAAAAGGGATATGACCAGAGTTTCTGGTTTATGCACAACAATCGCTACCTTGTTAGTCTCGAGTCATTTGCTAAGGTCTATGAAGCCCAGGCACGTCAGGAAGAAATTCTCAACAGCGAGCGAATGGAAAGCTGGATAATCACAAAAAGAAAATAATTCAAAAAGCCGGACAATGTATCCGGCTTTATTTTTAGATGTTGCTCCTATATTTAATATTACTGCTTCCTTTAATTGTATACGCCATTAAGCTTACTGGCTGGTATATACGATGGACAAAAGAAGTTGAATTTACCGTAAAAGGTGATAGTAAAGCCGGTGTTTCCCTGATCATCCCGTTTAAAGATGAAGCTCATAATATGCAGCAACTTATCGGTTCTTTAAAGAATCAGACCATTGGTACCTGGGAACTTATTCTTATTAATGATCATTCAACCGACAATGGCTCTTCCATTGCCAAAACCCTGTTAAGGAATTGTCATATTGATAGTCGGATAATAAATGCGGAGAACCTAGGTAAAAAGGCAGCCTTACTTCAAGGAGTCAAGCTTGCCAAATATGAGCTTATAGTTACCACTGATGCTGACTGCACCTTCCATAAGGATTGGCTGAATACATTAAGTACATTCCATTCATCCCGGAACGTTGATCTAATTATTGCCCCTGTTACAATAAAGCGAACCAAAGGATTTTTAAGCCGGTTTCAGCAAATTGATTTTGCGGCCCTGCAGCTGAGCGGAGCTGCCGCTGCCCTGCAAAACAAAGCCATAATGTGCAATGGAGCAAATATAATGTGCAAAAAAGAATTGTACTTAAAAGCTCAATTACAGCCACAAATAGCATCTGGCGATGACATGTTTTTGCTTGAATGGATGAAATCACAGCATAAAAAAATTGCTTTTATAAAATCAAAGCAGGTTTTGGTTCAAACAGAGCCGGTACATACCTGTATAGGATTTTTACAGCAACGAGCACGCTGGGCAGCGAAAGCGCCACGTTACAGGGATAAACACATAATTACCACCGGCCTTATGGTCAGCTCTCTCAACCTGATGATATTTGCCGCATTGACAGGAGGAATATGGCTACCTGCCTTGTGGGCAGTAGCTGGTGTCTCAATAATGGTTAAAAGTATATGGGACTATCTGCTTCTCCAGTCAGGGAGTAAAGATCTCAATTTCAACATCACATTTTTTGAGGTCTTATTATTGCAATTACTCTACCCTGTTTATGTAATTTCTGTCCTGATATTTCCTGCCTTTAATACAATCCAATGGAAATCGCGTACCATTTAATTTTCTATTAATATCAGTTCCCCAAGCTAATTTTTACTTAACAAACAATTCACTCACATTTCAGATTTGTCCTATTGACATTGAATACATTTGTTGCTCAACATGAGAGTAATAACCTGTGAAACTAAGTAAACAACTTTTTTTGTGGATTTCTTTGGTATTAGTTGCGACAATAATATTGACTTTTTTATTGGCTAATAAGTACATAAATGAAACCAACAGAATAAACGAAAATAAGGAATACATCACTGATTTGAAGCTAAAATTTCTCAACAGTAGTGTTCTGATCAGTAATTTTTTGTCGATTGAATCAGTCAGTCCCCAATTCTTCAGATCGGGAAAAAGCCAGTTTATAAAGCAGAAATACGAACAGGATTCGTTGATATATGCCACATTTAATTATTTAAAGGAAGAGTACCGGAGTAACACTCAAAGAAAGACGGCAATTGGGATTTTAGAGGAAAACATGAACCGGCAGGAGCTACTTTTTACCCAACTGGTTCATAAGGTTTGGGAACGAGGTTATAAAGATTTTGGCCTGGTGGGCAGGATGCGCCGCCACGCCCATAACCTGGAGTCATTTCCTCAGCTCGACAAAGAACTCTTATTGAGTCTTAGGAGACGGGAAAAGGATTTTATTATCAGACATGAACCCCAGTATATTAACAACTTTGATTCAATAATGTCTCAAATAAGAGATAAAGTCCATCACAGTATCATTGATTCTGAAGTTCAAAACAACTGCATTGAGGTACTGCTATTATATTCTAACTGTTTTCATACCCTGGTAAAACTTGATTCTGAAATTGGCATCCATAACAACACTGGCTTAAAAGCCGCTTTGGACACATCATTGTTTGAAGCTCAACAAAAGTTTGAACAGCTGCAAATAATGATTGATCAGGATGTTGATGAAGCTTTCCTCAAGCTGAAGCTTTTTTACCTGTTTGCCACCTTGGTTTTATTTACCTTTTGTCTATCAATAAGCGCATTGCTCTCACGCAGGATATCAAAACCGTTAACCGACTTTGTCAGACACCTTAAAGCAATCAAGCAGGGCAACTATGATAAGAAACCTGAACTGGAGGTACAACAGTATTCGTATGAAATAAAAATTCTGTACGAGGCATACAACAGATTATTACATCAACTTGCTATCCACGATAATGAAAGAAATATCTTAATCAATAAGCTATTGTCAAGTGAGGAAAGGTACAGAAACATGGCAGACCGGCTTCCTCAGAGTATTTTTGAAACCAACACCAGAGGGCAGTTTAAATACGTGAACAGCCATTGGAAAAAATCGTTCGGCTACAATGAATCTGAGCTTGGCAGTAAAATAACATTTGACAACCTGATTCTTAAAAAGAATCACAATAAGGATCAGGCCAGAATAAATGAAGTTATAGCCAAACGTAAGGATGGAAGTTGGTTTCCCGCATTACTTTATACCGATGATATTATTGTTGATGGTCAAATAAATGGTATTCGCGGAGTTGTAATTGACATATCAGATCGATATCGCTATATAAAAATGCTTAAAGCAGAACGTAAAAAAGCATTGGCAGCCGACCAATTAAAATCAGCTTTTATAGCCAATGTATCACATGAAGTCAGAACTCCACTAAATGCCGTATTAGGCTATAGTCACTTATTAAACGACCGACTTCCAAAGGACTTCGATGATGAAGGTTTTATCAGGCAAATAATTGTTCATGGTAATCAATTGCTTCATTTGTTTGATGACATTATGGATTTTTCACTGATCAAAAGTGATCAGTTTAAAACCAATTGCAAAGAAATAGATGTGAATAGTATACTTGACAATTTGCAGGACCTTGTGTCCAACATTCGGGCCGGCATCAATAAGCCGGATCTAACTGTTAACTTTCTAAAATTACCCGCCAATATAGGTATCAAAAGCGATGCGAAGCGCATTAAGACCATCTTCCGTCATTTGATTCAAAATGCCTTTAAGTTTACCGACAAAGGGCGTATAGATATAGGCGCTTACGAAAGTGGACAACAGCTGATCTTGTTTGTAAAAGATACAGGAATGGGTATTTCCAAAAATGAACAACAAGTTATATTTGAGCCATTCAGGCAGATAGACGAAGGTCTGGCAAGGTCATATCAGGGAACAGGAATTGGACTTGCCCTGTGCAAAGCAATATGCACGAGTTTAGACGGTCATATATGGCTTGTTTCTGAACCTGGAGAAGGATCGACTTTTTATTTTAGTTTGCCCTTAAAAAATAATCAATCAAAGGCATTTCAGGCTAAATGCTCAAAGTCAGTTGGCATTATATAACTATCAGGTATGAAAAAAGGCAGCCGTATAGCTGCCTTTTTTAGATATCATATGATCATATTAACTGGCCTTCAGACGTGCCATATTAGCATGTTCCATTTTCTTTTTGGCGAAATCAAGCGAGATAACCAGTTCTTTCACATCTTCAGAAGGTGCGTTAAACATCGCATCCATCATAATGGTTTCGCAAATTGAACGCAAGCCACGTGCACCAAGCTTAAATTCAACTGCAGTATCAACAACGTACTCCAGCACCTCATCGTCAAATTTCAATTCAATACCATCAATTTCAAACAACTTTTCATATTGCTTGATAATAGAATTTTTAGGCTCTGTTAAGATGCGTCGTAAAATCTCGCGATTTAAAGGCTGCAGATAGGTTAACACTGGTAAACGCCCGATGATTTCAGGAATTAAACCAAATGACTTCAGGTCCTGTGGAGCTATGTATTGTAAGAGGTTTTGTGCGTCAATTTTTTCAATTGACTTGCTGGCCATGTACCCAACCACTTTAGTGTTCAAACGTTGAGCAATTTTACGCTCAATACCATCAAATGCACCACCACAAACAAATAAGATATTTTTGGTGTTAACCGGAATCATTTTCTGCTCTGGATGTTTTCGCCCGCCTTGCGGTGGCACGTTAACAACTGAACCTTCCAGTAACTTCAGTAAACCTTGCTGAACGCCTTCACCGGATACATCGCGAGTGATAGATGGATTATCGCTTTTGCGTGCAATTTTATCGATCTCATCAATAAAGACAATCCCTTTTTCAGCTGCTTCAACATTATAGTCGGCGGCCTGCAATAAGCGCGTCAGAATACTTTCAATATCCTCACCCACATAACCAGCTTCAGTAAGCACAGTGGCATCAACAATAGTAAATGGCACATGCAACATTTTTGCAATGGTGCGGGCCAATAGGGTTTTACCCGTTCCTGTTTCACCTACCAATATAATGTTCGATTTCTCGATCTCTACTTCATCCGAACTGCTTTTCTGCATTAAACGTTTATAGTGATTATAAACAGCAACCGACAAGTACTTTTTAGCTGCTTCCTGGCCAATAACATACTGATCCAGGAAATTTTTAATTTCCAACGGTTTTAAAAGTGTTATCTCATCTACGTCAAACGAATTCTTCTTCTTAACTTCTTCATCTAAGATGGAATGCGCCTGTTCAATGCAACTATCGCAGATATGTCCAGAAACACCGGCAATCAGTAAATTAGTGTCTTTTCTTTCTCTACCGCAAAATGAACATTTATCCATATTTCTTTCCCTAGTAAAAAACACGAATGCAGAGTCAACCATATAGCTGATTCTGCATCGCTTATAATTTTAAATTAGCTTATTTACCTGAATTACGAACCAGAACTTCATCAATCATTCCGTATTCCTTAGCCTCTTCAGCTGTCATCCAGTAATCGCGATCAGAATCTTTCTCAACCTTTTTAAAAGTATTGCCAGAGTGATCAGCAATAATCGTATATAATTCTTTCTTTAACTTACCAATCTCACGTGCTGTAATCTCAATATCAGAAGCTTGCCCCTGAGCACCACCCATAGGCTGATGAATCATAATACGTGAGTGTTTCAATGCTGTACGTTTACCTTTCGTTCCAGCTGTTAGCAAAACGGCTCCCATAGAAGCAGCCATACCGGTACAAATAGTAGCAATATCAGAGGAAATGTATTGCATTGTATCATAAATACCAAGTCCCGCATAAACCGAACCACCTGGAGTATTAAAGTAAATTGAAATATCCTTTGAAGGATCGGCTGACTCTAAATACAGTAACTGTGCCTGAATAACATTGGCGACATAATCATCGACTGGTAAACCCAAAAAGATGATTCTATCCATCATCAAACGAGAGAACACGTCCATACTGGCAACGTTTAACTGACGTTCTTCAATAATGGTTGGTGATATGTAACTGTTTGTTACCGATGTATATTGGTCTAAAGCCAGGCTATTGATGCCTAAATGCTTAGTAGCGTACTTTTTAAAATCTTTTGGATCAATCATTTTCAAAAAATTTTTGTTTGAATGTGCTAAATTAACAATTTACTGCGAACTATCTTACAAAGTAAAGATATATGCGTAATTCTTAACACTTATTGTACATTAATGGTTTAATATCGATTTGTAAAAACCATAAACAGGCTTTCATAGTGAGCCGGGAAGGCCCTTGGATAACATTACAGAAGTTAACTGACATCAGTAGTAAATTCAGTGTATTACAGACATAAAAAAAGCCCCGACCTAGGCGGGGCTATTTATATTGTATCAAATAACAATCAGTCTAAGACTGAACGGATTACTTTGTTTCAAACAATTTATTGAAGTCATCACGAGAAATTTCTTTCTCTTCTACCTTAACAGCTTCTTTGATGAATGCGATTACTTTATCCTGCATTGCACCTTCAGCCATTTGGCGACGTTGCTCTTCTTGCTTAATCATTTCCTGAGCATAATTTTCAAGGTGCTCATCAGGCACACTTGCTAAACCATACTGCATGAACTGCATTTTAGCTGACTTCTTAGCGAATTCGATAACATCAGCTTCTTCAACTTTTATTTCGTTGTTCTTAATGATGTTGTTACGGATCAATTGCCATTTAAGATCTTCAAGGAATCGAGGCATTTCTGAATCAATTGTTTCAGCATCAAGCTTATCATTATCGCGATTAGTAGCTAACAACCAACGCTTCAGGAATGCTTCAGGAAAATCAACACTTACCTTACCCATTAACTTCTCTTTTACATCAAGAGAAAAGCGGTATTCAGTTTCCATTTCAAGGTTCTTGGCAATATCTTCATTAATACGCGCATTGAATTCCTCTTCAGAATTAACTGTTCCTTCACCAAATGCCTGGTCGAATAAGTCCTGGTTTAACTCTGCTTCAACAAACTCGGTTACTTCTGTAATAGTATATTGGAAATCACCATTTAAGGCTTCTGCCTCTTCTTTAGTAATTTTCAACATATGTGAAATCTCAGAATCATTCGGGAATGCTTTCTTAGGATCGAATACGATAACATCACCGGCTTTAGCACCCATTAATTTTGCTTTCTCGTCTTCGTCCTTAACGATCGCCATTGACAACACAACATCTTCAGGGGCGATTCCTTCTTCTTTCACCTCACCGTTCTCTAACTGGGCGAAATTACCTTTTACAAGCGCTTTTTCCGATACAGCTTCAACAACTTCAGACTTACCAAAACGACCAGTTACTGAGTCTTTTTGCTGCTTAAACATGTCTTCGCTGATTTCAACCTTGTAGTAAGGTAATTTAATGCGCTTGCTTAAACTTAATTCAACCTCTGGAGCAATTGCTACATCGAATACAAATTCGAATTTATCAGAGTTATCAAAATCGATCAACTCCTGAGTTTCTGATGGAAGAGGCTCTCCTAAAAGATCTAGTTTTTCTTCTACTATGAAGTTGTGAATTTTTTCAGAAACCAGCTTGTTCACTTCATCAGCAATAACAGCTTTTCCGTACATCTTCTTAACAACACCCATTGGCACTTTACCAGCACGGAAACCCGGCATGTTAACACGCTTACGGTAGTCTTTAAGAACAGTATCAACTCGGCCTGCGTAGTCCTCTTTCTCAACAGTTAGTTTAATAACTGCATTCAATGCATCAATGTTTTCCTTTGAAATATTCATTTCCTAAAGATTTAAAGTGAACCTCTCCTCGATAGTTTACTCGAAACCAATTGAGGGTGGCATCTATTTAACTTCACAATTTGTACCAAATTAGAAAACCGCCTCTCCACCGATTAAATCGAAAGTGAGGCGGTTTTTGTGCGGATGAAGGGACTCGAACCCCCACGCCCGAAGGCACTAGATCCTAAGTCTAGCGCGGCTACCAATTACGCCACATCCGCATTTCTTAGTTTCGCGGTGCAAAGATATATCCTTTTTCTTTGCCTCCAAATTTTTGGCTAATATTTTTTGAAATTATTTTTCCGGCTCGAATTCCCGACGGCGTAATTCGAAGTCATCACCCAGATATAAACGCTTTACATCTTCATCCAATGCTAATTCTTCCGCGGTCCCGGCTTTCAGTATCTTACCTTCAAAAAGCAGGTAGGCGCGATCACAAATTGCAAGTGTTTCATGCACGTTGTGGTCGGTAATCAGGATGCCAATATTCTTAAATTTTAATTTTGCTACAATCTCCTGAATATCTCTCACTGCAATTGGATCCACACCAGCAAATGGTTCGTCAAGCAAGATAAATTTAGGATTGATCGCTAAGGCACGTGCGATCTCAGTACGTCGTCGTTCTCCACCTGACAACTGAATACCCAAACTCTTTCTGATATGCGTTAAGCTAAACTCTTCCAGCAGTTCCTCCAGGCGATGCTTTTGGTACTCCTTGGAAAAATCGGTCATCTGCAATACAGCTTTTATATTATCCTCAACACTAAGCTGTCTGAATACACTTGCTTCCTGAGCCAGATAACCAATACCTTTTTGCGCACGCTTGTATACAGGGGCATCTGTTATCTCTTCATCATTCAGAAATATCTTTCCACTATTAGGCTGTATCAAACCTACCATCATATAAAACGATGTGGTCTTTCCAGCTCCATTAGGTCCCAGTAAGCCAACAATTTCACCCTGTTGTACATTTACAGAAACACCTTTTACCACTGTTCTGCTCTTGTACTTCTTAATCAGTGTATCGGTATGTAACTTTAAAGGTTGTTCTTCCATTTTTCTAAACATTTGCAGGCACTTCCACCTGATTTTTCTTCTCCAGCCTTTTGGCGATCATTATTCCTGATTCGTACAATATAATTAAAGGAAAACAAACCAACAATTGGCTTATCACATCGGGCGGTGTAATAATAGCCGCCAGTAATAATGCCACAACAATTGAATGCTTTCTGTATTTAATAAGGAATCCGGATGTCACTAACCCTACTTTTGCAAGGAAATAGATGAATATTGGTAATTCAAATATGATTCCTCCTGCTAAAACGATAGAAGTTACAGTGCTGATATATGAACCCAGATTAACAATATTCTCCACCTTATCACTCACTTGATAGGTCCCAAGGAAATGCACTGACAAAGGACATATAATATAATACGCAAATAAAATGCCTATTGAAAAAAGCGTTGATGCGAAGAAGATTGCGCCCCGCGAATTATTAATTTCATTTTGATACAGAGCAGGTCTGACAAAACGCCAGAATTCCCAAAAGATATATGGAAAAGCAACAACGATACCTGCAACAAAAGATACCCAGATATGCGTGGTAAACTGTCCCGACATATTTATATTCTGAAAACTCAGCGGCACCTGATTTATGCACAACAGAGGCATTTCAAGCATTTGGGCCAGATTACATAACAACCTGTTGGTAAAGAATCCCGGGCTTGAGGGCGCCAAAATTATCGTATCAAACACAAAGCCCTTAAAGATGAAAGCAGCAATGGCAAATACCATTATACTACCAAAAGCTCTTACTAGATGCCACCTGAGGACCTCAAGATGTTCCAAAAATGACATTTCCTTATTGGTGTCTTCTGACATGTATTATAAAACTTAAAAAATGTATTATCCGATAAACAAAAGTAGAGTATCAGCCTTTAACAAAAAGTTAAAAATATTTAAACCCACACCTGCTCAACAGGAGCAATAAGCTCTATGCGAAGATAACATACCTGCACCTAAACACAAACTTTTGGTTAAACCAAAGATATTATCTAACTTCATTGAACGTTGCAACATATCCAATGGACAAATATGCCTCAATAAACACTTATTTAGATTGACATTAGTAGGCATATTTGATAAAAAATTAAAAGGTTATTTTATTTTTGTTGCAATCAATAATCGAGGATAACAAGTATTGCATTTAGGGCGCAATACGAAATAGGGATTTTGTTATGGCAAAGCAGGTAGATCTGAGTGCTAGTTTAAAGAAGCATTTTGGGTTTGATACCTTCAAGGGGAATCAAGAGGAGGTCATCAACAATGTTTTAGAAGGCAATGACACATTTGTTTTAATGCCAACAGGTGGTGGAAAGTCATTATGCTACCAACTTCCGGCGTTAATATTAGATGGTACGGCTATTATTATATCGCCGTTAATTGCGTTAATGAAAAATCAGGTTGATGCCATGCGAAACTTCAGTGAAGATGATGGCATTGCGCATTTCCTGAACTCTTCACTAACTAAAACAGCTATTAATAAAGTTAAAGAAGACATATTAGCTGGTAAAACCAAGTTACTGTATGTAGCTCCCGAATCACTTACCAAGGAAGAAAATATTGAATTTCTGAAACAAGTGAAAATCTCCTTTTATGCAGTTGATGAAGCACACTGTATTTCGGAATGGGGACATGACTTCAGGCCTGAATACAGGCGAATAAGACCTATTATAAGTGAGATAGGCGATTCTCCTGTAATCGCATTAACAGCAACTGCAACACCCAAGGTGCAACATGACATACAAAAGAATCTGGGTATGCTAAATGCGATGATATTCAAATCATCATTTAACAGGCCTAACCTTTATTATGAAGTAAGACCAAAGAATAATGTTTCTAAAGAGATCATTAAGATCCTTAAGAACTATTCCGGTAAATCATCCATTATATATTGTCTAAGTCGTAAAAAGGTAGAGGAGTTAGCAGAAACCTTAATTGTTAATGGAATTAAAGCCTTGCCGTATCATGCGGGCATGGATGCATCTACACGGGCTAAAAATCAGGACCAGTTTCTTATGGAAGAAACTGATGTCATTGTCGCTACAATAGCATTTGGCATGGGTATTGACAAACCGGATGTTCGCCTTGTTGTGCATTACGACATACCCAAAAGCCTTGAAGGATATTACCAGGAAACGGGCAGAGCAGGCCGTGATGGTGGTGAAGGCAGATGTATCGCATTTTACAGCTACAAAGACATTCAGAAACTGGAGAAGTTTATGCAGGGTAAGCCTCTGGCAGAACAGGAGATTGGCAAACAATTACTACTGGAGACCGTAGCCTATGCTGAATCATCCGTTTGCCGACGCAAAACATTATTGCATTACTTTGGTGAAAAGTATACGGTTAAAGACTGCGAAACATGCGACAACTGTGTTAATCCCAAAGAAGAATTTGAAGCAAAAGGAGACATCGTTAAGTTGCTTAACATGATACTCCTGCTAAAAGAACGCTTTAAGGCTGACCATATTATTAATGTTTTAACCGGTAATGTTAATACAGCCATTAAGTCATATAAACACAATGACATCCCTCAATTTGGCTCGGGTGACGAACATGATGAGAAACACTGGAATGCAGTTGTGCGTCAGTCATTGGTTAAAGGCTATATTATTAAAGACATTGAGTCGTATGGGTTGCTTCGCGTCAGTAAAAATGGAAATGATTTCTTAAAGAAGCCCGAGTCTACAATGATGACCAAAGACCACGATTTTGATGTGGTTGAGGAAGAAACAAACACAGGTGGCACTGCGGCGGTTGATACTACTTTATTTAATATGCTAAAGGATCTTAGGAAAGACTTATCTAAGAAACTCAATCTGCCCCCATTTGTTATATTCCAGGATCCTTCACTGGAGGCCATGTCAACTTATTATCCGATTTCAATTGAGGAATTACAAAATATTCCCGGTGTAGGTACTGGAAAAGCCTCACGTTTTGGTAAAGAGTTTGTTAAACTAATTGCCAGGCACGTTGAAGAAAACGAAATCGATCGTCCAATGGACATGGTTGTCAAATCGGTTGCTAACAAATCAAAAAACAAGATAGCAATCATCCAAAGCATTGACAGACAAATGCCTTTGGACGACATTGCCTCATCAAAAGGGATGGAAATGGACGACCTGATTAAAGAATTAGAATCAATCGTTTATTCAGGGACCCGCGTTAACATTGATTACTATATCGACCAGGTTATGGATGACGACCACCGTGACGACATCTTCTACTACTTCAAAGAAGATGCAGAAACAGATGACGTTCAGGCTGCTCTGGAAGAATTGGGGGAAGACCAATACTCAGAAGAAGATGTCAGAATAGTAAGAATTAAGTTTATTTCAGAAGTAGGAAATTAATAGCAATATCAAGAAAGGAGCCCAATGAGGCTCCTTTTTTTTACTATTTATTTGTCAATTCATAATTATTAAGCCCTGTTTTCTTTCATTTTAAAATCCTAGCAGCCCAAACAGATGACAATCGTCATTCTTTAAAAGCAGATCCAACTTTCATTTTCAATAAAAATACTACCACACGCTTTTAAATTACCAGATTACCATAAAAAACCTCAGCCTACCCCACTACATATAAGGCTTTTAACACATTTAAAACTACTCCACTTAATGATGTAAGTAATACTATTCATTTTTATCATTATGTTTCATTTCAATTATTTATTGAAATAATTTAGAATTATTAACATTCAAAACCTATTAAAATGTTATTAAAACATCTTTGATTTATTTAAATTTGTCGCTCATTCATAACTTAAAACGCGTACCAAAATGAAAGATGATATGCAAAAGAAGCTAAAACCGAGTAAGAAGGACCGGAAGGATATGATCCAATACATCAACCTTCAACTAGCCTCAATAGGCCAACCTTTATACTACGATGCGAGTGACGCCGATACCAAATACACTAATTCAAAATTCCTTTCGTTAACCGAGGGGTTGATTAATAGTTTCAAAGAAAAATCACGTCTGTTATCCGATCATCTTTCACCGGCTGACACGCGTATTCAGAACTTTTTGAACAGTTATTTAAGCGATGTTGACGTTGACAACTCAGAATACCGCTTACCAAATAAAACATTTGTTTTAAACCAGAAAGGTTTAGCGCGTGAGGTTAGTCTTCCGCCTGATGCCAATGAGTTTAAAAGTGACCTGGTAAGTTCGTATCGTCTTAAGCAGGGAATTCTTAACAATCCTGATAAAGATAAGCGTACCACTAAAGGAACGTTCCACATTGTTGAAGGTGGTTTGCCAGTTCCATTGGACAAAAAAGAGGTACCTAAAATTGCTTTTGCCAACATGCTAAAAGCCGCGGTTAACCCTGACGATGATATGAATATCCTACCTTTTACTTCTACTCAGGAAGAAAAGGCTAAAACAATGGTATCATTACTACTTCGTCCGATAGTATGCCCTGAAGTTCCTGGTGTAATCTCTGAAAAAAGCATGGAAGTTCGCTTTTTCGCTCCGGGTACATTGGTTAGTAACCTTGATTTTGTTGAGAATATTTTTGGTAATGCAGGTGATCATAACCTGGCCGAAAATGACTCAGCCTTAGATGTTGAGCACTGGACAGGAACTACCGGATGTATTATTCTTGCACCTCAGATGACCAAATTAAAGAAAAAAGACATTGGTCTTCCTCATTATGATGATGCAACAGAGCGTCAGCGTAAAGATGGCATGTGCTGGAAAGATGAAAACGAATTATATAACGAAGGTGGTGCATTCAAAATCACTTGTCGTGATGATAATGGTGTTGTGGTTACTTTGATTGGAGATAACTACTACGGTTATTCTAAAAAGGAAATCAAAACACAGATCAGCTACTCGGCCAACATGATTGGTTTGGTGGAAGAAGAGCACGCAGGTGGAGCTATTGCTTACCCACGTGGTATTATGAGTGACAGTGTATATGGAGATATTTTCTCTGCCAAACTTGGGAAATCATATTCGTTCGATGAAGCTATGGCTTTATTAGGCGACAGAGTTTCGGTATACCCTAATGGTTATGCTATTGACAAGAAATTCTCTAACATTACATACATTCAGGAGCACGCTGATATCGATATTGACAGAAGCCTGGTTGTATGGACAAAAGATGGTAAGGAAGAATCATTAAAACTTTCTCCTGAGAAGATCTACATTCACCCATCAGGTCATAAATTCCAGTTAGCGAAACACCCGACACAACCAATGTGGCGCATTGTTAACACTCAGCCTGAAGGTATCTTTTGTCACAAGCCATGTACAGTATCTGGTGGTGGTAAGTCAGAGATCTCTAAATCGATGCAAAATGCTATCCAGTACGGTACATTTAACATTGTTAATCTTGAAGAAGACTTTAAGGCTGCTGACGAAATCATCAACTATGATTTCTCTAATCGCTGGAAAGACATTCGTCCTGATGCAGAACCATCACGTCCATTCTTAAGCCCTAAACGTGCTTTAGGTTCCGCAGTTAAGCTATTAACTCCTTCTGATCAGTACAGCGATGAGTATAATGCTTTCTTAAACAGTATTCCATCTCACATTCGTTCATTGGTCCTTTTCATTAAGCGACTGTATCGTAACGAAAGCGAAAAAGGAAACTGGAAAGACTACATGTCAGTTGAGTTTATCAACGGTCGTGAAGGAACAACTCTTCAGTATAAAAATAATAAAGTAACTGCAAGTTACGTACGAATTGGATTTAACGAAGATGGTAACTGGTTATTACACAAATTGCGTTCTGACTTTGTTCCAAGCCAGAAAATACAGATGGAAGATGATATTTCAGCTACAATTGTATTGCCTGCAAGCCAGTTAAGCAACCTTAATCCTGAGTATAAGAACAAGAGTTACAAGGTAGTTACCAACTGTGAAAGTCATTTATTCCAGCGCCCTGATGAAGCAATTATCCGCGGATACGATAAAGGAGCAGAGCGTGATATTGTAACAGATGGAACTTTCTTAACAAACTACGAGCCTTTAACTAAGAAGGATGCTATTGAATTGTATGAAGATGCGATCAACTTTGACAAGTATACTCAACCAGTTAAAGACCTGTTGATGAAAGTGATCAACAGCGAGAAAGATGGTTATTTTGTTGTACCATCACACACTCGTATTGTTGACGGAACACCTACAAACAATCCACGTTACCTTGAGCGTAATATCTTTAAAGATGATATTATTGACAATTACCTGGGTGAAGTTGGTGTACGTTTATTCCGTAAGATTAAATCGGAAGAGCCTGTTATTGATGTTGTAAATGCAGTGTTACCAGGTCGTCGTAACAACCCGGTTGACAAGGAGAATGGCATCCGTCCATTGGCAGTTTACAACCCTATCCACTACCAGGAGCTTCCTGAATTATTCATGGATTTCATCTGTAGTTTAACAGGTAAATCACCATCAACAACGGGTGCTGGTACTGAAGGTGCATTAACCAAAGGGCCTTTCAACATGTTAGTTCCAACAACTGACCTGAACAATGCTCTTTTATCATATATCTTAACTGAGTACCAAGGTTTCAGCTCTGCAGCCGGATACGTTGGACAGAACCGTTTTGATCATGATATTTCAATCCTTATTCCTGAAATCTGGGCACGCTTAGTACCTGAAGATCGTGATCCTAAGTTATTGATCGAAAACGGCTCATTAGAGAAACTGGAAGACTTTGAATTCGAAGGTCAAAAAGTACTAGCCAGCCGTCTGGGATATCGTATCACAGAAAACTTTGCGTTCCGTTGTATGAACCGCTTGTTTGATGAGCCATTGGCTGTATTTAATGAGCAAATGCTTAAGCCAGAGCTTCAGGGAATGGAAGATTTCGTTGATGGTATTAACAACATTGTTGAAGCACAGCAAAAAGTAGCACAACGTTACTTCGAGGAAGGATCTGTTGACGGAGCAATTCCTCCATTGAAAATCTTACTTCATATTATGGCTTATGGCAATTATGAAGGTAAAGAGATCAGCGATCCTGAATTACGTAAATACTTTGATCGTGATTATGTGATCAATAGCGACTGGTATAAGGAACGTTTAGCATTAAAGCAAGAAAAAGAAGTAGCATTCCGTCAGGGTCAGATCACTTACCTTGAAAACTTTGCTTCCAATGCAGAAAACGCCGAAATTAAGGTCGACTTAGATATTGAAGAGCGATTAACTAAAGCTAAAGAGTTATTGGCTTATTCATCATCTGAATCATATTTAAAAGATCTTGAAGGAACGATTGGTGCTGATGTGATCTATAGAGGATAAGCACTTCAAGGTTATTCATTACAATACACAAACAAGGGAGAGGCAACTAAATAGTTGCCTCTTTTTTTATATCAATACGTGTTTATCTTCTTAAAACGGACTATCGCCAATTATCGAATAACAATGTATAACTAATGCCAAAAGCCCGGTTATGCTTACGGATTAATTAGCATTAAATTAATGCAGCATTCACATTTGCCTTGTCGCATGATAATATATTTGCCAAATAAACATCCGGCAAACTGAACCAATTAACTAAACACCATGCAACGAGGTACAATGCGTTTTCGCTTTACCCTACTAACCGTTTTGCTCATAACTACTTTTAGTGGTATAGGCTTTTATACTCATTTTGCTCTTCAAAATATTAAGAGCAACAATGTCATTGAAAACAACATCTACAATCTGGAAGCTTTAATGCTTCAGATGCGCCGTAACGAAAAAGATTTTTTGGCACGGGCAGTCAGGAACCCCGATTTTTACACAAAAAAGAACAGCAACTATGCTTTGCGTCTTAATGCCAACATGGATAATGCCTTAGCCATATGTGAGGAACTATCTAACACGCGGTTTATTCAAAAAAACAAGATGGAACAGAAAGTAGACTCCATCTGTGTATCATTAAATAATTACCATTACTTATTCGAACAAATAAAAACGCACGTACTGCTAAAAGGATTTAAAGACTATGGAATGGTTGGTGAAATGCGTCAGGCCATTCATGATATAGAAACAACTCTTAAACAATATAACGACAACCACCTGATGGTATTCATGCTGACGAGTCGCCGCCATGAAAAGGACTTTCTATTGCGCCATGATTTAAAGTACAAGGGTAAATTTTTAGATAACGCAGAAAAGTTCAGGACTGCAATAAATCAGTCCAACCACCAGTCTGGCTCCAAGGCACAATTAATAACATTGCTGAACAATTATGAAGAAACATTTATCAAGGTCGTCAATAAACAAGTTAATTTAGGATTAGATGAGAAAAGTGGCTTATTGGGCGAGCTGAGAAATGAGGTGCATAAAATAGAGCCGGTTATTCAGGAGTCAAAAACCATCCTTGTTGAAGAGCTGACAGGACACACTCGTGAGATCACCTGGTGGATCATATTTTTTATCACGATTGGAGCAAGCTTAGTTGTTACATTCAGCATCTTTATTCTTCGCGGGGTCCGCAAGATGTTGGGAGCTGAACCATATGAGGTCGCGGAGATTGCCAAACAGGTGGCCAATGGCGATCTGGCAATTAGCAGTGAAATACGGAAGAATGCAAAAGGAGTATTGCATACCTTTGTCATCATGGTCGACACTTTGCAATCTTTGATGAATGAGATTGCAGAAGTGGTATCGCAACTTAATAAAACCAGTCATGCCTTAGCTTCAACATCGGGTGACATGTCACAGGGTGCATTGACACAGGCATCGTCATTTGAAGAAATTGCAAGCTCAATGGAGGAGATCAACTCCAATGCGCAGCAAAACTCATACAATTCACAAAATACCTTTAAATCGTCTAACGAGGCCAGCAATGAACTTGAGAAGGTGAAAACTAAAGCTGGTGATTCTTACGAAACAGTAAAAACAATCAGCGATAAGGTTCGTGTTATAACAGAAATAGCCAATCAAACCAATATTTTGGCGCTAAATGCGGCCATTGAAGCATCACGTGTCGGTGTGCATGGCAAAGGCTTTGCTGTTGTAGCCCAGGAAGTGAAAAAACTCGCTGAGAAGACACGAGAGGAAGCACAGGAGATTGTTACCATGGCTAATGAAAGTCTTGAAGTTTCAACCCTAACCACAGATAGTCTTTTTAAGATCATCCCAACGGTTAAAGAAAATGCATCACTAATTGAAGAGATTGCTATGGCCAGTAACGAGCAATCCAATGGTATTAATCAGGTAACAACCAGCCTTCAGGAAATCAATCATATTACTCAGCTGAACGCAGCTGCCTCTGAAAAGATGACGCACACCATCAATGAACTCAATGAGCAATCATCTAAACTTAAGACTGTATTGGAACATTTTCAGGTAAACAATGAAAGCCAGTTACACTAATACCAGAAAATAGTATGAAACGAAAAGGATTAATGTGTAACACGTCAAGTTACCAAGCTTAATTAAACTGCTATTCTATAGCATAAAAAACTCATGTGTTTAAATAATTGTTCTTAAGCGTTCTGTCATTTTTTAGAATAACCAGGCAACATAGAAAAAAAGAGCAGGAGCACCGAACAGCAGAAAGGAGAAGAACTCTCAAGGAAACTAACATTTGCAGATCTCAAGCTCCCAAAAGTGCCAAAGCATTACACAATCTAAACAGAGCTATGAGAATAAAAAAGTATAATTAAAATACACATCTATAGTTGGGATGGTGTCCTGCTCTCAATTTTAACGTATAGTAAAAAAACTCGGGCCTACCTCTGACGTTTCAAAGGATTTAAGACCTCATAAAATTGAGAAAGAACCTGGAATGTTATGGTGGGAAAACTACTACTTCTTATCTACGCATTTTGCGTAATTATTATTTACAGATTTATAAACCTATTGTCACAAATATTCATTTTTTGTGTCTGCACACCTTATCACTAAAAGGGTTTATAAGAAAGAAAAGCGCGATTTAAAGCTTTATTATAACACTGTCATACTGACAGTTACAAAAAACCACCATTCAATAAACGATAGGCAGTAAGTTTCATTATAAGATAAAACCAACAGGGGGATTTTTGCGGTTGCAAAGATGCACAATTAAAGTGAAATAAGTGGTGGGAAAACAACTACTTCTTATATACGCATTTTACGTAATTTTTATCACCACTCAGGCAATTCATAAAAGTTACAGTGTAATGATTCATGAAGCAATCACATAACGATTCCATTAGTTAATGGCGAGACAAGACTCTGTATTGGCTAATTGGTTTCACACTTTTTGTTTTTGTACTTTTGCAGCATGATGAAGTATTTGATTTTGCAATACCCCGGTCATAACCGTGTGTATTATAATGTGGCGGCACAACTGGCTGTATCGGAATTAAGCATTGCTGCCAAACGTTTAAGCGTTGGTTGTCAGAAAATAGACTTTGAAGATGTTTGTGGGGTACGCTATATCACCATTACCCTGGATGATGAGTTAAGCCCTGAAGACATTGCAATCTTGTCACGCCTGTCATTTGTATTTGCAATATTTAATCAGTTTGGCCTGCATGCCGATGATGGCCTGGCTCCTATCCCAATGGCTAACTTTCAGTACATCGACAGCAAAATCAGCACTATACAGAAGTACGCCGGCAAAACCAATGAACTATTCACAAAAATGATGGTGAACGTAGCTCTACTGGCCAGTGACTTTAGTTATGATGATGCCATTACATTGCTGGATCCCGTTGCGGGACGAGGCACCACCTTAAACGAAGCTACTGTCTATGGCTTTAATGCCTTTGGTATTGAAATAGAGAATAAATCGGTGCACGAAAATCAAATCTTCTTTAAAAAGTACCTTCAAAACGAGCGCTATAAGTTCACAGCAGATAAGCGTATGGTTTATGGCAAAAATAAGAAAGAAGCTATTTACATGCACGAGTTTGAATACGCCAACAGTAAAGAAGCTTTTAAAAACAAAGAAGAGCGCAAACAGCTGGGGCTTATCTGCGGCAATTCACAAGATGCCGATAAATACTATAAAAAGAACAGTTTTAACATTATAGCAGGTGATTTACCTTATGGCATTGCACATGGCAATACTGGCGCAAACAAAAGCTCAACCGGTACACGTAATCCATCGGAACTGATTGAATCATGTCTGCCGGCCTGGAAAGCGGTGCTGAAAAAGGGAGGTACCATTGTACTGGCCTGGAATAGCTTTGTAGCGCCGAAACAAAAGCTGGCAGAGCTTTTTACAAAACATGGCTTGAAGGTACTTGGTAAAGGACCATATGAGGGATTTGAACACATGGTGGATAAATCAATTAAGCGCGATATAATAGTTGCTAAAAAGGTATAGAGAATAGCTTATATTCACTGATCCTCCTCACAAGGGAGGATTAACAAATCTATAATTGGCAGGTGTGCATCTGCCATTACAGATAACAGATCTTACAATGAGTCACAATTTTACTCCATGTACTTTTTAATGCTCCCGGGTAAGCGTCCTTTCCACTGTTTCAGAAGCTGCCCTTCTTTATCGAAAAGCAAATAAGAAGGTGCTACTTCCAGCTTCAAAGCACTACTGATTGTTCCTTCACTATCACACAGGTTTATATAACCCGATCTGCTGTAGTTGTTAATAACATAGGACTTCCAGAAATTATAATCAGCTGCATTCCAAACAATAACAATGTCTAACTTATCTTTTAACTCCTGACCAAGGTCATCCAGCTTTGGCAATTCCTTCATACACCCACGGCAGCCAACAAAAGAAAAATCAAGTAAGAGGTATTTTTCTGAATTCGGCGCTATAGTTTGCACAACACTATCTTTATTTAAAGCCAATAGACATTCAAGCCTTTTCTGTTCAAAATCATACGATAGATTCGGAGTGGTGCCGTTTTGCGCAAAGACAAGGTTGGCAGCTAACAGCATTATTACAAAACCAGCAGATCGTTTCAGATGTCTCATAAGCGGAATATGTATCGTATATCAGGTTATCAATCCTCTTAATATCATGCAGTTTATAGCCCTTAACTAATTGCAAAAATGACGAAAGACAAAAAGAGCAAACCATCCATAAAACTATCTAAAATAAAGAAACATAACAAATCTACAAAATCATTTACAGGTATTAAACATTCATTTTCAACCCATCTGGCATTTAACCCCGCTTCATATTGACAAGTAACAGTCATCCTCGTACTTTGCTTTAAGCAGATAATAATGCAGAAACTTTAAATACCAGCAAAATGAAAATTAACAAAGAGGAGATACCTGTAATCATGTCTGGTTCAGGTACCGTATTACGTTCACAAAAGCACCTGGGAAAAATGACGGCCAGTTACAATGAAATGACTGCCGGAACAGATTTTGGACCACACTTAAGAGGGCTAAAAAAGGATCATTGTCATTGTAGTCATTATGGCGCTGTACTTGAAGGAACTTTACTTATTACATATGACAATGGAGAAGAGGAACTTATTAAAGACGGTGATATTTTTTATATTCCACCCGGTCACTCTGCAAAAGTTGAGAGAGATCTGAAAATTATCGTATTCAGCACCACTAAAGAACACACTGAGGTCCTAAATCATGTTGTTAAAAGTATAGGAGAGCTTAATAATATGACTAAGATTTAAATCATTGTCAGGCTACTTTTTAATCAGCCATTTATGTAAATTGCATCATATAATTTTAACCCCATTATGCTTTTAAACTATATCAACTGGAACCCCGACCCTGAGATTGTCAATCTTTTTGGCGTCTCTATACGCTATTATGGCTTATTGTTTGTTACAGGTTTATTGTTAAGTATACTGGTATTACACTATTTATACAAGCAAGAAGGACTGCCCAAGTCACACCTGGATAAGCTGACTAATTTTGGATTGATTGGAATTGTTGTTGGTGCTCGACTGGGGCATTGTTTATTCTACGAACCTTCCTATTACCTGGCTCATCCTGTAGAAATGTTACTGCCCATAAAAATACTTGAATCGGGAGGTATTGAACTTACAGGTTACAAAGGTTTGGCCAGTCATGGTGGCGCATTAGGTTTAATTATTGCATTAATCATCTATTCACGAATAACAAAACACAAATTGATCGATGCCCTCGATCTCTTAGCAATTGCAGCAGGCTTAGGTGCGGGATTTATCCGTTTGGCCAACCTGATGAATTCAGAGATCGTAGGACAACCCAGCGATGTTCCCTGGGCTTTTATTTTTAAACAAGTAGATATGTTGCCGCGTCACCCGGCGCAGCTGTATGAAGCGATCTGTTACTTTCTTATTTTTGGTTTGATGATGTTCTTATATCGTACGAAAAAAGACAAAATCAAAAACGGGACAGCCTTCGGATTGGTGCTGACCCTTATTTTTACCACTCGCTTTTTCCTCGAATTTATCAAAGAACATCAGGTTACATTCGAAGACAAGTTAATGCTCAATATGGGACAAATATTAAGTATCCCCTACATTATTGCCGGCATTGTATTAATATTTGTTGGTTCAGGAAAACATCAACTTAATAACAAATAAACCTATACTATGAAGTCCTTAAATATGTTGTTGACAGTTTTTATTACTGTCTTTCTGTTAAGCTGTTCAAACAGCGATAAACCCAATCCGGAACCTGTCGAAAAATCGCTCACCATATTCTTTATCAACGATCAGCATGGTCAGATCGACAACTTCTCTAAAATTAAACACATTATAGATACGGAAAGGCTTCAAACAAATGTGATAGTAGCCTGCAGTGGTGATATGTTTTCAGGTAATCCGGTTGTAGACAATGCCAGCGAAGAAGGGGCTCCCATGATTGACCTCATGAATCGTATTGGCTTTGATATTTCAGTGATAGGCAATCATGAGTTTGACTATGGGCAGGAAGTATTAAAAAACAGAATGAACCAGGCCGACTTTGAATGGGTATGTGCCAATGTGGATATGAGCTCAAGCGATATACCTCAACCCAAAGCCTACCATACAATTAGCAAAGGGGATTTAAATATTTGCTTTCTGGGATTGGTTGAAACATACGGAAAGGATGGTGCTATTCCGTCGACGCATCCCAATAAAGTAAAGGGCATAAGTTTTGAAGATCATACGCATGTGACCGGCAACTATGCACAACTCAAATACGAAGAAGAGTGTGACTTGCTGGTAGCATTGACACACATAGGATTAAACAGTGATAAAGAACTGGCAAAACAACATACCTTTTTTGATTTAATTATTGGAGGACACTCTCATAGCAAAGCCCAGGAACTCATCAATGGTACACCTGTTTTTCAGGCTGGAAGTTATTTAAATCAATTGGGTAAAATCACACTGGTAATAAAGAATCAAGAAGTGATTGAATATGACTACGACATCATTGAGTTATCTTCTTATAGGGATTATGATGCAGATATGCAGCTATTGATTGATGACTACAACAACCTTCCATACCTCAAGGAAATCATTGGTTACTCACATAATGATCATGACCGATCGCAGGTTGGTTGCTTTTATACCGATGCCTTGCGTAACTATCTTGATGTCAATGTGTCCTTTCAAAATACGGGAGGCGTCAGATCAGGACTATATTCAGGCGATATATCCAGGAGGGAGATTTTTGAAATTTCGCCATTTAAAAACGGTGTTATCAAATACGAAATGAGTGTATTGGAAATAAAGCAGTTTCTTATAGGCAGTGCATCAGGCTTCTACTACTCCGGTGTTAGGATAGAGCAAAACGGGCAAACGATCATTATCCATGATTTGAGTGGCAATGAACTATCGGATGAGACCATCTTAACCATTGGTATTAACGATTTTATTCCGGCTGTACACGATGATTATTTTCCTGACGCAGGCGAATTGCAGCCATTAACTGCAGCTCAAACACTGATGGCATACCTGGAAGAGGGTGATGGACAGGTTGATTACCAGAATTGCAACCGCTATTTCAGATATCATTAAACAGAAGACAACAAAATACATATACCTCTATATTTCAATGCATTAACTATTGTGTTTGATAAATAATACTTGTAACTTCTCCTATTTAATTAAAAAGGAAGGTGTTATGAGGAAAAATTACAAGATCAACCATTGGGTAAGGACAGTAATTTGTTCTGCTTTATTCTTTAGTATTCCAGTCATTTTATCAAGCCAGGCACAACAGCACAGAAAAGATAGCTGGCAATTAATTACAGAAAATGCGGAATGGTCAGCCAGGGCGGGATTGCAAATTATTAAACTAAAAAACAGTTTGTTTGTAATGGGAGGCCGAACCCCACTTCAATCCAATATACCTGGTGATAGCGAAATATGGGGCGATGTGTGGAAAAGCGATCTTAAAGGTAAAAGGTGGACACAAGTTCTAGAAACCGACGACACAAAACACTGGCCCGCCAGAGCTTATTTTAAAGCTATAACAAAAGGTCAATACATGTATATTTTAGGCGGACAGAACTTCAACCTATTTGGTCCTTCAACTTTTTTTAACGATGTATGGCGAAGTAAAGACGGTATTCACTGGGAGCTTATGACAGCGGATGCACCATGGGTAGGTCGTGCAGGATTAAGCAGTTTTGTATTTAAAAACGAGATCTATGTCTTAGGTGGTTCAAAAAACGATGACGACATAATTGTTAATAATCAACCTTTGCGTGTTTATTTCAATGACGTATGGAAATCAAAGGACGGCAAAAACTGGGAGTTGGTAACCGATAACGCTCCTTGGCAGCCCAGGGCAGGCATGCGAATAGTTGTTAAAAATGGATTCATGTACCTAATGGGTGGCGAAAGTGGTTTTACTCCGGTAATACCTGGTACTCCGCCTCCATACTATAATGACGTATGGCGAAGTGAAGACGGTCAAAACTGGGAATTAATAACTGAACAAGCACCATGGTCGGCACGTCCCGGACATGAAGTATTGCTTTATAAAAATCAGTTCATCCTTTTTGGTGGTTTCAACCTTGACCCGGGATTTCCATTTTCATTCGAAGCATTTAATCCCATGGATATATGGATGAGCCATGATGGAAAAGAATGGGTGCGATTAACTGGTTCACCCTGGAATGCAACATCCCCTAAGGAGGTAAAATATGATTTCCATGCTATTGTAATACCAGGCACGAAAAAGCAAACACCTCCATCAATTTTAACTGTGGGAGGCGACCGTGAAACATTCGATTTCACAGACAATACAAACTATTTAAATATTGATAATGATGTGTGGCGTTTTTATCCCAATACCAGACACATCCATGCGACAAATCACAATTTAATAAACCAATCCAAGTTATTCAAAAAAGCATATCCTAATCCATTTATTCACAACTGTATCTTAGAGTATTATATCCCGGAAGATGGACATGTTAACATCACCATCTACGATTTGGCCGGTAATATTGTTAATGTTGTGACAGACAAGCATGAGCAAAAAGGACATTTAAAATATAAATGGAATGGTCGTAGCATTAATGATAAAACCGTGAAAAAAGGAATGTACTTTGTTAAAATGATTTACAAAGAAACAAGCGAAGCCACCATAATAATTAAAAAGTAATAGTTAAGCTTGTAATTAAATCCATAAGAACCTGTTTCAAAAAAAACTTCAGGTTTTTATGGATTTTAAATATTCAATGCATCCTTATACCAACAAATAGAATTAATAATTTAAAATAGAATGTTATGAAACGTACAACCTACATTAGCCTTTTCATACTATTTATTGCTTTTGCTGTAACAGCTCAAAGTAAAAACGTAATCAAAGTAGAAGGTACTGCCCGCATCAAGGAAGTACCAGAAGAAATTATTGTATCTGTTGATCTAACCGTTAAAGACAGTTTATACCAGGAGTGCTTTAATAAATCCATGGCTTCACTTAATGCTCTTAAAAAAGTATTTAAAAGCAATGGTATTGATCCGAAACTTATACAATCAAAAAACATATCAGTTAATGAAGACTGGCAATACAACCAGGGTAAACGTTCTAAAGTTGGTTATGTATCCAACATTTCATTGGAATTAAGAAGCTCTTTTACTCAAAAGTTCTCCAATGCACTTTTAAACAGCCTTGATCAGGAAAGTCTGAATATAAACTACCGCATTGGCTTTGGCTTTAGTGAAGAGCAAAAAACAAAGCTGAGAAAGAAAGCGATTGAACTGGCTGTTGCTGATGCTAAAGAGAAAGCTGAAACAATTGCGATGGCTTCAGGACTTAAACTATCAGGTATATCAAGTATTAGCTATGGCTCACAAGCTGCTTATAAAAGTCCTGTATATTTAATGTCGGAAACTACTTCTGATGCTGTATCTGCACCGACCAGCAGACAAAAATTCTCAGGTGTTGAGCTTAATCCTAAAGAGCAACAAATTCAAAAATCCATTTATATGGAATGGGCTTTTGAGTAAAGGCAAAGCTCTTATTTTGTATAAGTTACCAGTAGATCAATAAAAAAGGCTGTTCAAATGAACAGCCTTCTTATTCTCATATATTTTATGAGACGAATTCGAGACAAGCGTTATGCTTCTTCCTTCTTCTCACACTCTTTCTCACATTTCTCTTCGCATGATTTCTCACACTCTGTTTTTGCTACTTCGGTAGCTGTACTGTCTTTTTCACAACAAGCTTTTTTCTCGCCGTCAGTACATTTTGTGCTATCTTTTTCACAACAACCTTCTTTTTTCGCATCCTTATCGCAACAAGCTTTTTCAGCTTCTGCATCTACTGTTGCTTCTACAGCAGCTTTTTCTTTAGTTTCTTCTCCCTGAGCACTTGTTTTCATACCACATGATGAAACAACCAAAGCTACAACTGCCAATGCTAATAGAATTCTTTTCATTTTTAAATAGTTTGAGTTAATAAATGTATGTGAATGTAGTTTTAATAAAACTCTGATCAAGATAGCTTCCTACTTTACGTCATAACTACCATAGGGTTACAATTATAGATAAAATTATTTAATAACCCACTTTAATTATAAAATAAAGACTTTAAGCTTCTGTTAAAAATGCACTTTCAGATATAATAAAGGCGTAAATGGTACAGCATCAGAGTTGATATAAGCAAGATTTATCTGATCAAGTGGTACGCGCTCAAACTGGGTAAATTTAATATTATCGGCATCTGTCACGTTTAATACAGAGAGTCCCACTTCGCCGGTGAACTTTTGAGATGACAAACGATAGATCAAAGCCGCATCGAGGCGGTTGTAATCAGGCTCGGTATACTCTTCATTTCTGTAATGCGTATACAAGGGGAAGCCCGAACCATATACATAACTTGCTGATAAATGAAAAGATCCCAGGTTAAATAAGCCAGCCACCTTAAGTTCATGACGCTGATCCTGAAGCGCCCGGCGGTAACGGGCATCAACATAAAAAGGAAAAAACTCTTCTGTTTTACTTAAGGAGTATGATGCCCACACAGAATGACCCTTAAAATCTTTTTTACCGTAGAAATCAACACCGTAAGAACGGCTGTCACCATGGAGAATATAGTTATCATTCTGACCACGAAACATACGGCTTATACCATCATTTTCCTTAAAAAACGCGTCAATACTAAATTGAAATGTCGGTACAGTATAGGCAGCACCTGCAACATAGTGTGTCGATTCAATAACAGGTACCTCGTCATCATCTGCAATAGTCCAGCTATACCTGTAATTATTATATTCATCAACCACTGAACTCTTAACCAAAAACTGATGATATTTACCCCAGGCAGCATTCAGTTTTATATTACCAGAGGCTCTGTATGATATACTTACACGCGGGTCGAAATATATTCTATCGATAAAAAAGGAATGGTTATACCTCAAACCAGCAGTTAAACTCAGTCGTCTGTTAATATCAAAACGGTCTTGAATATGCAAATTCAATCGGTTGGCCCTTTCCGACAGGTTGATAAATTCAACATTAAAGGTGTCTTCAACTAATACAAGATCATTATTAACCCATTCCATTCCCAGGCTAAAGGCATGTTTTTCGCCAGCCAACAGTTTATTCTCCCACTTAAGTTTAAACTCACTAACATCATTTTGGACTCCTTCATTTCTGATAATTCTACTTATCGATGGTCGTCTATTCTCCCTTACTAAAGAATAGTCTGACTGGAGACCCGAATAGCTTGTTAATAGTGATGAAGAGTTGCCATTTGCCCATGTTTTACCGTAAAAGATGGTTCCTCCAAGCTGCCTGTTTTCTTCTTCTTCAACCCTGCTAAAATTAATATCGAATAACTGGCCTCTTCCATTGGTTCGTTCCTCGTTGTGATTGATATCTAACTCAAAATTATCAGTAGCATGTAAGAGGCTCACATAAAACAAATCACCATTATCACCTTGTAAGGAATACTTTACATTAAAATCACGGAAATTATATTCAGGCGATACTTTTAGATTTGGAATATCTTCTTTCCATTTATCCAGACGGGTTAAATCTTCCGAACCAAAGAGGTTATAATATGTTTGTCTGAATGCCAATACCAAAGCCGATTTTTGATCTACCGGCAACTCAACCATTCCGTTGAGTGTTTGATTATTAATAAACAGGTTGAGACCCGGTTGAAGGGTACTGCCTTTTTTACCTGTTATATCAACTATACCACCCACCACATCATCATTAGTAGCATCGTAGCCACCCTTTTTAATTTCAATATTTTTTGCCAGGTAAGGATTGACTGCACTAATATTATCATTGAAGTTCTTCAAGCCCCATATGGTAAATCCGTCGAAAGTAACCCTGCTTGTTCCTTCAGGACTTCCCCATATAATAAGATCATTTGGCTGCTCGCCGGCTGCCAGTATACCTGGTTGAAGACGTAACAAATTGAAGACCGAGTTATCACCATTCCCCGGCAAATAATTGGCTATATGATGGTTTAAGCTTGTTAATCCGGACTCCTCTCCTATCTGGGTTGATTGTTCAACAATATTATTGGTCACCACCACCTCTTTAATGCCAACCGCTGAAGGGTTTAAAACCAATACATGGTTATTGCCAGCCACCAAGGTGGTATCCAATATAAAGCAGCCCAAATGAGACGCGACAACCTGGTATACACTATCATCGACAAAGTTGAAGCTAAAAACCCCTTTTACATCAGTAACGGCCTGCTGACCATTGGCCATAATATGCGAAAAGGGCAATGGTTCGCCCGTTCCCCTTTCAATAATCTTTCCTACTAATGTGTAATTCTTTTTTTTCTTTTCTTTCTTGACAGGATAAATGATGTAGACTTCATCACTTTTCTCATAATCGAGCGGCAAACCTTTTAAAATAGTTTTTAGTGCTTCATCCGGATTTTTAAAACGTTGCCTGATGCTTATTAAATAGGAAGCCAGTTGTGCGTCATTGAACGAAAATTGCAGGTCATAGGCATCTCGCCATTCTATTAAAATTTCATTAAGGGGTTTAGACTGGTAATCCACCTCAATAGTTTGCGAAAAAACTGATGAGATGGATATACTCCAAACACTTATGAAAAAAATTAATAATCGTTTCACTAATCCTATTTAAGTCAAATCGTTATTCCTTTCAACTATCTAAAAGTAATCCTTTAATATGCCGATTTCATCATTGTAAAACAGTAAACACAAAACATTGGTCAAGCGATTACTTGCTCACCTTATATCCGTAACTTGTTTTTTCGTAGTTCAGCCCCATTGACCTGCAAATCATGTGCATCACTTCATCAGCCGAACGCTCACGTGAAAAGTTACCAGTATAAGCATAACCCAATGGCTCAGCCAGCTTGATTATGATTCCATACTGTCGTTCTACCTCTTCGAAAACCATCTCAATCTCAGATCCTGTAAAGTAAAACATTTCATTAACCCAGGAGATCGTTTCCGACATACTGATTTCTTCAGTGCTCAGCACACGACCATTGTTTTTAATGTAGGCCTGCATATTAGGAGTAATATCTGTTGACTCACCACTTAGAACACTAACAACGCGTACTTTTCCGGTATAGCAGGTTACTTTATAATCATTTTTACGGGAATAAATATTAAAGCTGGTACCCAAAACAATGGTTCGTCCCATTGATGACGTCACCTCAAAAGATTTGCCTTTCTGCACTTTAAAAAAGCCTTCGCCTTCAAACTGAACTTCACGGTTAAAGCGCCACCATAATGGTTTGTACTTTATTACCGAACCGGCATTTAATTCTATGCTTGAACCATCAGGAAGTAAAGCTGTCAGGTGTTGCCCCGCCTCAGCATTTACAGTTTTGGTATACAAGCGGAAAAATGCTGTTGTCCCTAATAACACAAGCAGAACAGCAGCCACCGACATTAGTATTGGTCGAAAAGATCTGATCTTACCTTTACCTGTGTCTTCTGTAGCTTTCTCTTCTTCCAGTGTTTCTTCTCCCATTAAGGCCTCCATCTCTTTCCAAACATCCTCCTTTGAACGCGAGTATGGCAGCTCAACCTTTGGCAATGACTTCATAAAGTCATCATCATTGGTCCATTGTTCGTTATTTAATTCTTCTTGTTTCATTGTACTGCCAGTGCTTGTCTTAAAAATTGCAATGCGTTTTTCATTCGCTTTTCTACTGCCTTAATGCTTAACTCCAGTCGGTCGGCTATTTCATGATATTTGAGTTCTTCATTACGGCTCATCAAAAATACTTCACGTTGTATTTCGGGCATTTCCTTCAGAGCTCTTTCGTATGATTGTTTCAACTCTTTATAACTCAACTCTTCCTCGGGTGACTGAATCTCATCTTTGTCAGGAGGCCTCGCTATAAATTCCTGCTCTGTTTTACTTCGCCTGTATTTACTGATAAAAGCATCTTTAGCCATTTTATAAAGCAAGCCAAGCAGTTCTTCAGGAGGCTTATCCAGTTGCTTTTCCCACAGTTTCATGAACACATCCTGTGCAATGTCTGTAGCCAGCTCGGCGTCTCCACAGCGATAATAAATATAATTACGCAATGGATCAAAATGCTCATTAAACAATCTTTTAAAATCTTCCCGCTTCAAAATAAAATAATTGGTGATCTGTGTTAGCTCATCTAATACGTAAAAGTAAAACCTATTTGTTTCGTTGTGAATATTATTTTTTTCGAAAAACCCGAAGAGGTACGTTTACCTCTCCGGGAACTTTTAGTTATGAGTGAACGGGAAGTTGTTATTCGTTGTTGTTTTCCTGACGCTTTTCGCGTTTGCGTTGGCCAATATAGAATTCTTTACTGCCTTCGGCTGTTGTCATTGTTGCTACGCGATCGCATTCCATATCTCCATAGTTGATGGTTGCAAACTCAACACCATTCTTGCTTAAAGAAACCTCACCTGCAACAATCCATCGGCATCCGCCTTTTTTGATCAATGGAGAAGTGATATCCCGGCGGTAAACATTACCATCAGAATCTTCACAGTTTACAAAGCCTGTGATTTGAAAAATATCATCACTGTGATCAAGCGGAGTATCCATACCTTCAGTCCAGGTAATAAGACGCTCGGCAACACGGTCAATGGTTGTTCCATCTTCCAATGTGAATGTTAGATCACGTACAACAGCTATTGTTAATGCTGTTGCATCGAATGTTTTAACACTTGTTCCGGCAATACCTATACCATCAACACTAAACTCGTTAAAGGTAACTGTGCGCACACCATTATCACGACGGGCAGCCGTCTGGTAAATTTCAATAATACCGGCGATCACACGACCATTTTCCAATTCTGTTCCTTCACCGTAATTTAAAGTAATAGTTCGTGGCCATCCACCTTCTTCTTTTACTATATGAATATCGGGACACTTTCCCCATTTGTAACGCAGGCGATAACGGTTCTGAGTATTTGTTCCTTCACCACCCGATTTAAGCGATGCACCTGTCTGCTCAACAGCCATTTGTTCTGCTGCTCCATCAGTACCTGTAAACAAATCTACTTCATACTCGGCTGCTTCGGCTACGTCATCTAGTGAAGCTTCTGTTGTAACAACCGATTCGGTGGTTGATTTTAAGTCAACATCTGAAACCGGCAGGTCCTCAATAATGCTGTCATTCTTATCGCATGATGCTAATGCGGCTACAACTGCTAATGATAATAATACCTTCTTCATAATTCTATTTTTATGTGATTAGTTAATTTCAAATTTGAAAGAGCGTGTTAATTCCTTTGAATATATTTTTGAGTGCTCTTACACATGACTACCGTATGACTTTACTGTTACCCTACCGAAAAATTGACTTTTTTTAAAAAAACATCATAAACGACTAACAGACTGACAATTAAAAAATCATTTTTTTTATTTATTAGATAACCATAGGCCAATACATAGGTGTTAACCCTTATTTTTATAAGTTTATAAGGAATAATAGCACCTGTTTATGCAGAACTTCAAAAAGGTGCTGTAGATATGAAACCTAAAATTTAAATCACATGAGAAAATTACTTATCCTATCGTTAATGCTTATACCACTGACAGTGATGGCAAAAAACCATGCCTTACAATCCTTTGAACAGGTAATGGACGCGCTAAAACAAGGTCAAACTGTTAGTGCTGTTTTTTATTATAAGGACTGCCAGCTAATAAGCGACAATGAAATAGAAGAGGAAAGTGTTGATGCCATTGGCGGTATGAAGATCGATACCTGGGAATATTTTGCAAAAGGTTCTATTCGCAACAAAGAGGCCTTTGTGGTAGCATCAACATCAAAGCTTATTGCCAATCCTAAAGGAAAAGGCTATGTATACAATTATGTAAAGATAAGAATATACGAGTCGGGCAAAGTAAAAATAACGGCTAACTATGTTGATTCCCTGACACATGAAGAAACCATGACCGAGAACTTTTTTACCACCGTTTATAATGGTAGTGAAGGAGCGGCTCACTTTTTTGCCCAGTGATAAATAATTGTTATTAATGATAGTCGCGGCCTCCACCGCGACTTTTTTATACTCCTTTTCTTACATTTGTGTCGATAATCCTTACTAATTGACGACAGAAGCTCAAATACAAACCGACTGGAAAACGCGCAAAGGCTATGAATTACTTTTTAACGAACATTATAGCCGAATGGTGTCGTATGCCTTTAATTTTTTGAAGGAACAGGAAGCTTCTGAAGAAATTGCCCAGGAAGTATTTTACCAGTTATGGATCAATCGGGAAAAGACGGAAATAAAAACAGCCATCAGTTCTTACCTGTACCGGGCTGTTCGTAATCGATGCATCAACCTTATCAAACACATTGATATTCGTGAAAATTATAAAGCCCACAATCAATATGAGATTGATAAAGCTGATGCTGAGCACACCGATACACTGACAGTTAGCGAGTTGGATTCAAAAATAAGAACAGCTATAGATAACATGCCCCTTCAGCGCAAAAAGATTTTTTTAATGAGTCGCTATGAAGAGATGACTTACAAAGAAATTGCTGAAAAAATGGGCTTGTCAAAAAAAACAATTGAAAACCAGATGGGAAAGGCGCTGCAGTATTTACGTGAAGAATTAAAAGACTACCTGCCACTGATTCTTATCTTTTTTCATCAAATACTAAATGGCAAATAGGGTTACAAGGCGATTGGAATGTCATCCTGTAAAGATAGGTTGACAACAGATTAAAACTGAAACATAAAGACATGGAAAGTAAAAGCCAGGAGCTGGCAGCATACAGCCTTTAGCTTAATAAATATGCAGAACGAGCACATACATATCAATACTGAATTACTTACCAGGTTTATTCTTGGCGAAGTGTCTCAGGTAGAACAATTACACGTAATTGAATGGCTGGAAGCTGCCCCTGCTAACCAGGCTGAATTGGATAATCTGGAAGCAGCCTGGATCAAAAGCGGTGAATTAGATCCTGCTCCACTTCCTGTTGATGTTCCTCAGGCCTGGAGTAAGCTTGAACAGCGTTTAGATGCTCATGACAACAAAAGAAAAGGTATACAACGTTTTCTTACACCAGCTATCTATGCCGCTGCATCTATTGTTCTTATAGTACTCCTGTTAAACATTTTCAAAACAGATACACGCGATGCTATAAGCACCGAACCTGTTATTGTAGCCAACACAGTTGGTGGCGCCCAAACCGACACCCTACCTGATGGTTCAATTGTGATACTTAACTACGGAAGTAAACTTACCTACTTAAGCTCTGCCGATGATATGCACCGGAACATGGTGCTTGAAGGAGAGGCCTTTTTTGATGTGGTACGCGATACACTTCGACCTTTTGTAATCAAAGCGGGAATGGGTGGTGTACGCGTTTTAGGAACCAGCTTCAATGTTAAAATTACCAATTCAACAGATGTAACAGTGGATGTTAAATCGGGTCTCGTGGAATTATTTTATCCTGTCGGGAATTCGAAAGATACACTGCGTTTAAAACTTAAAGCTGGTGAGCGCGGTATTCTTTCACATCAAAACAATAGTCTTAGCAGCAATATATCAACACCTTCATCTCTGTTCTGGATGGATAGAACACTTATTTTTAAGAATAAACCTTTACAGGAGGTATTTAAAACTCTGGAGCAGTGCTATGATATTCGTATCGATTGTGACGACAATAATATCAATCTCACTAATTTATCATCAACTTTTAAAGATAAGGAGGTCAATGAAGTGCTTGATGTAATTGCCGCCACATTTGATATTGCTTATCAGCAACAGGGTAAAACTTACCGAATCTACAGACCTTAACGTATGAAGCTACTGCGAAGCCTTATATTGCTATTTGTACCTTTTATCAGCTACGGACAAAACTTTCTTGAAATGCCTGTTACCGTGCAGATGCAAAACACATCAATAGTATCGGTATTTAACGAGTTGGAAAATCAGCTTTCTTTTAACTTCTCATATGAAGCACAATTGATTGATGATTCGAAAAAGGTGAGCCTGAACGAACAAAATAAAGCACTCAAAAAGGTCTTAAAGGAAGTACTGGGTAACGATTACGATTACAAAGTCGTGGGTACCCATGTGATCATTCAAAGCAGCCTTCCTCCACTAAACAAGCGGGGAGGGCGTTTCTCGTATAGCGGGCAGGTTGTTGGCCCCGACAATCAGCCATTGGAAAATGCAATTGTTTATGAAGCCAATCGGCAAACTGCAGCAATTACCAGCTATGACGGGTATTATAGATTCAATTTTCGCGATAAAAACCATCCGGTAGCGCTGAATATAAGCTATACCGGTTTTCGTGACACGGTTATTTATGTGAGTCCGGGACAAACGCAAAAAGTACGAATTATTCCCTTGCCCCGGCAACCAATACTACCAAGTGACTTTAAGACTCTGGAAGGAAAAAGCGCTCCTGCCCTGGCCAATGCTGAACTACAAACCATGAGTGATATAAAGCTGGTCAGGTTTATGGTGAATGATGAAGCACTGTATGTATCTAAGAACCTGAATACATTCAACTGGCAATCGGCACAGGTATCACTCTTACCATATGTAGGTACTAATGATTTAATGAATGGACTGACTACCAATAATGTATCAATCAATATTATTGGTGGTTACACCGCTCAGATCGAAGGTGCTGAATTTGGTGCTGTCAGTAATTTTATTCAAAATGATGTTATTGGATTTCAGGCTGCGGGTGTGAGCAATGTAGTTGGTAAAAACGTAGTTGGTTTTCAGGCCGCCGGCGTGGCAAGCGTTGTACTGGGTAACCTCGAAGGAGCTCAAGCCAGTGGTGTTTTTAACCGTGTCAAAGGTCATCATTCGGGAACCATGATAGCTGGTGTTGCAAACATAACTGAAGCAGGTAACAATAATCCATCCATAAAAGGCCTTAACTCCCAGATTTCGGGTGTTGCCAACATACATTTAAAGGATACCTCAAACCTGCAAATAACATCCGTTTGGAACCAGGCCGAAAAGATAAACGGATTACAGATCAGTGCTTTTTGTAATTATACGAAAAAGTTGAATGGCCTGCAGATTGGTATTATTAACATTGCCGACACCATCGAAAACGGACTACCAATAGGTTTAATAAACATTGTGAAGCATGGCTATAAAGCCATCGAATTTTCAAGTAATGAAACCTTTCGCTTTAATGCGGCATTTAAAACCGGTGGTAATCATCTTTATAGTTTCTTATCTGCAGGAATTGATACATATATTAGCGCCGGATATGGTTTTGGTTATACAAGCAATCATAAAAAGAAAACCTCATTTAATTTCGACCTGAGTGGCGCAGCTGTCATCGATCCTGATGCTGAAACCAACAGCTACATGGGCACTTTGTACCGCGCTCAACTGGGTTTGAACTATCATTTTACCAAACACCTAAACATATCAATTGGTCCTGCATTTAACTTCTTGCATGCTTTCAGTGAGTCGGGTAGCTCACCTCCTGCTGTTATATCCAAACCATCGGGTGTTTACTATGGACAATACTACCTTGAAAAGTCAATAAGGTCACAATCCAATCAAAGCTGGTTTGGCTGGCATTGCAGTGTAAGGTTTTAATTTCGTTTTATAATAAATTACAATCCAACACGCATAATAACAATATACAAAGCATATATATCGCCAATGGCATTATCTGATCAACATACCTCTGTCCATATGGGCCACGGCGTTTAATGCAGAATAAGTCATTACAAGCATACCTTTTTATAAGCAGATTAAAAAAAGCGGACTTTTTTTAATTATTGAGTGGGGGTACTTCAAAAAACACTTGTCATCCTGATGTAAAACAGAAAACAAACTTTTAAAATACTAAAGATGACAAGATCAAGACTAACGACTCTGACAGTACTGCTACTAATTGTATTGGGATTAAAGGCACAGGAATCAACTGCGCCTGCACAGGTAACATTTGCATATCCAATAGGTACCAATGGTCAGCAATCAAAGGATATTTCAAACCGCTTTTCATTTAATGTACTCTATGGTGTTAACGGTGGAGTAAAAAGTTTTGAACTGGGAGGAATAGGTAACCAAAATCACGGTGATGTAAATGGATTTCAGCTGGCAGGTATCACTAATATTACCGAGGGTAATAGTTCGGGAGCGATAATAAGCGGCATTGCCAATGTGACTACCGAAAACGCCAGTGGACTCCATTTGAGTGGAATTGCCAACATTACGCAAGGTAATGCCAGTGCTTTGCAGCTAGCTGGTATCACAAATATAAATGGTGGTGGATCAAAAGGGTTAATGCTGGCAGGATTAGCCAATGTGGCCGCTAACGATATGACCGGTTCTCAAATATCATTTATCAACAGCACACACGGTCAAATGAATGGTTTTCAGCTTGGCTTTGTAAACTTTGCCAATAAACTTAAAGGCTTTCAATTAGGCTTTGTTAATGTGGCTGACAGTATTGATGGAGCATCCCTTGGTTTTATAAGCTATGCCCGTAATGGTTATTTTGCATTGGAAGCAAGTAACAGTGAAGTTATGTATGCTAATGTCAGTTATAAAATGGGTAGTACATCAAGCCTGTATAATATATACACGATGGGCTATACCCGTTACAACAGCAAAGATGTTTACAGCTACGGTCTTGGTTTAGGTACCTTGATACCGCTTCACAAACGTCATTCATTAGCTATTGAAGGAATAACTAACCAAATGGCTTACGATGACGACTGGAGCAAGCTTAACATGCTGAATAAGCTTAACCTGACCTATCAGTTCCATTTAAGCAAGCGTATTTCATTGGTAGGCGGTCCATCACTCAATTTTTATATAACCGAAGTTGAAGTAGATGGTAAATACGGCACACTTGATATGCCTGAAACAATTTGGGACCATAAAGGTGACCAAAACATGCACTACATGTGGATTGGATATAACTTTGGAATAAACATCAGTTTATAATAAGCCGGTCATGTATTAACCTGAGGTCGACATATAATTTCGAACTCAGGTTATTAATTCATACCGGTGTAAGATGTGATTACCATAAAGGCATTAAGATCATGAAACAACTTACAGAGCTCTTAAAGACTCTGTTAATCACACCTGCATTTAGCTTATTTACAACTAATTATTGCCACTTATGATATTGGAAACAGCTTTATATCGCGGAAACTGGTCAAAGCATATCTTTGCAAACACGGTTATAGGAATAGAAAGAATTAAACCAGGAATACCCCAGATATAACCCCACAACATTAACATCACCAAGATGATAATAACATTGACCGAAAATGTTTTTCCCATAAAAACAGGTTCAAGTACACCTCCCATTACCACCTGCACGGCGGTAATTGACAAGATAAAAAACAACAAGGTTCCGCTTGGATCCAATTCAACAAGGGCGAAGACAGATAATAAAACGACAGAAATAATGGAACCTATCATCTGAACAAAGTTGATGGCAAACGCAAATAAACCCCAGAATACAGGAAAGCTAACATTGAAGAAAACACAAGCCAGCCCAAAGCCAAGACCTGTCAGCAGGCTGATAATAAACTTCACCTGAACGAACTTAATTATATCCTTCTCAACTCTTCTGAATGCTTTTACCGATGAGTACTTCACCTTAAACAAAGTGGAGTTTAACAGCTTCTCAAAATTCATCGACCCTGATAACAATAACACAACAAAAAATGCGGTTGTTAGTGTTAACGACAGTGCACTGCCTATAAAATCGATAGTTACACCTATATTATTGAGCATATTATTACTCTTAAAGTAATGACTGAAGACGGTTTCTCCCTGCAGACGGGTAATGCCAAAAAAATCTTCAATGGAAACAATCACATCCACAATCTTTACTTCGGCCATTTGAAAAAACTGACTGTCTGCCGAAAGAATTTCCTGACTGGAGAGTTTAATGAGTTCTCCACCCACCTTAAATATACCGGTCATCATTAATATGACCAGCAAAATACTCATTGGTTTTGGTACCTTCTTTTTGGCCAACCATCGCATAATGGGCAAAAACAAAAGCGAAATAAACATAGCCAATACCAGGGGCACAAATATAAAAGAGAGTACTTTCAGCAAATAAAAGATAAAAGGAATGATAATGATTAATAGTAATCTATTGGTGGTTTTCAGGTCGTTCATCGTTATCAATAAATAGTATTTATTTGCAAAGATACATGAATAAAACATGGCTCATGTAAAAATTCAATTAACAAAAAATGGCTGCTTCATTGTGAAGCAGCCATATACTTAGTTGTTATTGATTGGGTATGAGGGTTCTGTTACTCTAATCCTCGTTGACGAAGCAAAGCTTCAATTTTTGGCTCACGTCCACGGAAATTTGTATACATCTCCATTGCATCAACCGTTCCTCCTCTTTCAAGGATGTTTTCACGGAATGATTTCGCGGTAGCCTGGTCATAAAGACTTGTTTCTTTAAACGCTTCAAATGCATCAGCATCCAATACACCTGACCAGATATAACTATAATATCCTGCTGTATACCCGCTACTTGCAAAAATGTGCATGAAATAAGTTGATTTGTAGCGAGAAATAATCTCAGGAATTAATCCTATACTCTTTAAATAATCTTCTTCAAATTGATTAACATCAATGGCCTTGATTTCCTTTTGAGTATGGTAATTCATATCCAATAAAGCTGCAGCCAGGTATTCAGTGGTTGCAAAACCCTGGTTGAATTGTCCACTGTTCTTTAACTTCTCAACCAACTCATCAGGAATAACCTCACCTGTTTTATAATGACGGGCATACTCTTTCATTACAGCCGGATCACCAGCCCAGTTTTCCATGATCTGTGATGGTAATTCAACAAAGTCGCGAGGCACAGATGTACCTGACAAGCCCTGGTAAGTACAATCGCTGAATAATTGGTGTAAACCATGACCAAATTCGTGGAATAGGGTAGAAGCCTCATCAAAGCTCAATAAAGCAGGCATATCACCTACAGGCTTAGAGAAGTTACAAACGATGGTTACAACAGGAGGAATATCCTCTCCACCTCTGCGGCTTTGCTTGCGGAAAGCACCGCACCAGGCACCTTGCTTTTTGGTAGCACGCGGATGCCAGTCCATGTATAAAATACCTTTGTGTGAACCATCAGCCTCGGTTACTTTAAAGACCTGTGCATCGGCATGTGGTTTAGGAAATTCTGTTGTGATCTCTTCAAACTGTAATCCCCATAATTTGGTGGCAACATTAAAAGCACCATCACGCACGTTGTTTAACTCAAAATAAGGACGTACTTCACTTTCATCCAGATCATATTTCTCCTGACGAACTTTCTCTGCATAGTACCACCAGTCCCATGATTCTAATTGGAAACCACCTTTTTCGCGGTCAATAATGGCCTGCATGTCAGCACGTTCTTTCTTAGCTACCGGTAATGCTCTGTCCCAAAGCTGCTCAAGCAGTTCATACACCTTATCCGAAGTTTTAGACATGCGCTCTTCCAACACATAGTCGGCATAAGTTTCATAGCCTAATAGATTTGCTCTTTTAATGCGAAGGTTAACGATCTCTTCAATATTCTTTTTGTTATCAAGATCATCGTTGTTGTTACCTCTCATATAGTAACCTTTGTACAGTTTCTCACGCAATTCACGTTTATCAGCATAAGAAAGGAATGGCAACATACTTGGCTTTTGTGTGGTGAAAACCCACTTACCTTCCATTCCCATTTCTTTGGCTGTTTCAGCAGCACCAAGAATAGCAGACTCAGGTAAACCAGCCAGGTCAGCCTCATTATCGATAACCAATTTGAACTTATTGGTTTCATTCAAAACATTTGTTGAAAATGAGTTATACAACTCCGAAAGACGAGAGTTGATCTCACGTAATTCAGCTTTCTTATCTTCAGGTAAACTAACACCGCTTCTTACAAAACCTTTGTAAGTATCTTCAAGAAGCATCATCTGCTCACCATTTAAGCCAAGCTCATCCTTTTGAGCATAAACAGCATTTACGCGCTCAAATAGTGCAGGATTTAAACTGATATCATCACCATGTGCACTCATTTTTTTACCTACTTCAGGTGCAATTTTCATGATTCCCTCAGTTCCGTGTGCAGACTTCAAACCGTAATAAACCGACATCACTTCCGATAACATTTTACCCGCGTCATCAAGGGCAACAATCGTATTTTCAAAAGTAGCCGCTTCACTATTGTTAATGATCGCATCAACTTCCTGCTTGTGTTCTGCCATCGCTTTCTCCATGGCTGGCAGGTAGTGTTCAGCCTTTATCTTCTCAAAAGGCGGTACATTATACTCTGTGTTGTATTTGCTAAAAAACGGGTTCTCTCCGCTTTGTTCTGTTTTTTGTGGCGACTGGCAAGCCGAAAAGGCGAATACCATTGCCAACGAAAGCAATAGGAATTGTCTCATCTGTTTTAAATTATTTTTATTGTATACAGGTTGTCCATCGAAAGTGGTGCAATATATATAAAAAACACAGATTGGAAGTGGGAAGTAATACTGTTTCAAAACATACCAAAATACACGTATGTAAAGTTATAAGCACATGAACAATGCTATTGATCTGCTGTTTAGTTACGGTAAGTTGATACCATTAAGGTCGAAATACCCAATATTACTCATTTTTTAGACCAACAATTTTAAGTAACATTGCCAAATTATAACGATTTAATAAGTGATACAAGATGGTGAAGATTAGAGAAAAAAGACTAAGACAAAAACCTGACTGGCTCAAGATACAACTCCCTAATACCGGTGATTATAAATGGATGCACAATACCATCCGTGATAATAAATTACATACCATTTGCACGAGTGGTAAATGTCCGAATGCTGCCGAATGCTGGGCTGCAGGAACAGCTACATTTATGATTTTGGGTGATATATGTACCCGAGCCTGTAAATTTTGTAATGTAAAAACAGGTAAACCCAATCCTGTTGATGTTAAAGAGCCCTTACGAATTGCCCGTTCAATTGAGATCATGAAGCTTAAACATGCCGTTATCACATCCGTTGATCGCGACGATCTTGAAGATGGGGGTTCCGGTATCTGGGCAGCGACCATCAGAAAAACAAAAGAGCTTAATCCGAATACAACTATGGAAGTGCTGATTCCTGATTTTAATGGATTGCACCATTTGATTCAGGAGGTAATGGACGCCAAACCAGAGGTTATTTCACACAACCTTGAAACGGTTCGTCGACTAACACCACAAATCAGAACCAAAGCCAAATACGATTTAAGTCTTAAAGTTTTAAAGTATATTGCTGATGGAGGCATGGTAGCCAAATCGGGAATAATGCTTGGATTAGGTGAAACGGAAGAAGAAGTATTTGAAACCATGGATGATCTGTTAGCAGCAGGTGTGACTGTTATGACCATTGGTCAATACCTTCAGCCATCCAAAAATCATTTGCCTGTTACTGAATATATAACGCCCGAACAGTTTGAAAAATATAAACATGTAGGCCTTGAAAAAGGTTTTAAGTACGTTGAAAGCGGACCAATGGTACGTTCGTCCTACCACGCTGAGCAACATATTAACGCGTTGAATAGCTAACAAACTTAATAAGTTAAGCCCTTAACATCACCATAAGTGGCTGAATGAACTAATATTTCAAATAAGGAACGCATGCAACACAACACTATATTTGAAGACCTTGGAGTAAAAGACTATAAAGAGGTGTGGGACTATCAGGAGAAGTTATTCTCTGAAGTTGTTGATGTAAAATTACACAACCGTGATAACCCTAAAGATTTAAAAAGCATCACTGATCACCTTTTATTTGTTGAACATCCACATGTTTATACTTTGGGTAAGAGTGGCGTTCAAAATAACCTGTTGATCAATGATCAGTTTCTTAAGCAGATAAACGCTACATTTTATAAAATTAACAGGGGAGGAGATATTACCTATCACGGACCTGGGCAAATTGTTGGATATCCAATTTTAGATCTGGAGGAACTGGGATTAACAGTTAAAACATACATTCATAAGCTGGAAGAAGCCATCATTCAAACTTTAGCCGAATATAATATTGTAAGCGAACGTCTTGATGGCGCTACCGGTGTATGGATCGATACGACAGTTCCCGGAAAATCACGTAAGATCTGTGCAATAGGAGTAAAAGCCAGCCGTTATGTATCTATGCACGGTTTTGCGCTGAACACTAATACTGACCTTACTTATTTTAATCATATCAATCCATGCGGTTTTATAGATAAAGGTGTAACCTCAATGGAAAAGGAACTTGGCAAAAAACTGGATATGCAGGAAGTAAAGAATGTCTTACTTCAAAAATTATCTGACATATTTGAATTACAATTAAACAAGTGAGCTTAAACAACATAGGGTTAATGATCTTTTTTTAGTAATTAATTTTTATTAACAATTGCGCTTTCGGCTTTTGATTTAAGATAATTTTTCGAAAAATTTATGCTTTTAAACGGGCAAGTAAGGAGATGGAAAAAAGGTGGAGCATACAACCCGAAAGTGATGAAGAAATAATTGGTCACTTATCCGAGGTTCTAAATATCAATCGTGTATTGGCTAATTTGCTCGTGCAACGAGGAGTAACCAATTACGATGAGGCGAAAGCATTCTTTCGCCCGAAACTCACCGATCTTCATAATCCATTCCTTATGAAAGATATGGAAGAGGCCGTACACCGTATAGTTAAGGCATTTGATAACAATGAAAAGATTCTTATTTACGGTGATTATGATGTAGATGGTACCACAAGTGTGGCCTTGGTTTATTCGTTTTTGAGTCTCCACTACAGCCAGATTGACTACTATATACCCAATCGTTATGAAGAAGGTTATGGTATTTCATACAAAGGCATTGACGTCGCTGCCGATAAGGGTGTAACCCTTGTTATTGCTCTTGACTGTGGTATTAAAGCCGTTGAAAAAATGGATTATGCCCGTGAAAAGGGCATTGATTTTATTATATGCGATCACCACACACCCGGTGATGTATTACCCAATGCCGCGGCGTGTCTTGATCCAAAACGTCATGACTGTACCTATCCTGATAAAAATCTTTCGGGATGTGGTGTAGGCTTTAAACTAATGCAAGGCTTCTGCCGTTTTAAAGATTACAAAGAGTCACAATTATACGATTTAATCGATTTAGTAGCCGTTAGTATCGCTTCAGATATTGTTCCTATTGTCGGTGAAAACCGCATTTTGGCCTACTATGGCTTAGAAAAGCTTAATTCAAATCCAGGCATAGGGCTGAGCTCAATCATCAAGATTGCAGGTATGGAAGGCCGCGAAATCACCATCAGTGACATCGTGTTCAAAATAGGACCTCGCATTAATGCTGCAGGCCGAATTGATGCCGGTAGTGATGCTGTGGATCTGTTGGTGAGCCGTGATTCAGGTAATGCAGGACTGATGAGTAAGGACATTGATGAGTGTAACGAAACACGAAAAGATCTGGACAGGAGCATTACCATCGAAGCTCATGATCTGATCGCCACCAATCCTGAATTACTTAGTAAAAAGTCGACTGTTCTTTATAATAAAGACTGGCATAAAGGCGTCATTGGTATTGTTGCTTCGCGATTAACCGAATCGTTTTATCGACCAACGGTTATTTTAACCGAATCAAAAGGATTAGCCACCGGAAGTGCCCGTTCTGTTGACGGTTTTGATCTATACAAAGCCATTGAATCATGCAGTGATCTTTTAGAAAACTTTGGAGGGCATATGTATGCCGCAGGATTAACCTTGCAAATCGAGAATATCCCCGAATTTCAACGTCGTTTTGAGCAGTATGTGGAAGAAAATATCACACCTGATCAGCTAATTCCTCAAATTGAGATAGATTCAAAACTACACCTTAAGGATATTAACCCAAAATTTTACCGTATTTTAAAGCAATTCCGTCCTTTCGGACCTGGAAATATGAAACCCGTTTTCTCGTCTGAACGTGTATTTGATTATGGAACCAGTAAATGTGTTGGAAAAGATCGTGACCATCTTAAACTGGAAATTATTGAAGAACATTCAGCGGCTATTAAACAAGGCATTGCCTTTTCAATGGGTCATGTGATTGATAATATTAAATCCAATGATCCGTTCGACATATGCTACACAGTTGAAGAAAATGTATATAACGGTATTACCACATTACAGGTAATGGTTAAAGACATTAAATTTCCCTACGCCGAGTAAATTTTATTTTGAATCACTATAAATAGGCAAGTTAAAAATACCTTACCCTTTAAAATTACAACAGGGGGTAAAGAATATTTTTTTATACTTTTTAGTGATGTTTGTATAATTTTTTAGGGGGTGTATTATAAAAAATACATTTTAACAATTTTTCACACCTTATTTTCAAGGGGTATTTATATTTATTTCAAAATAAACAATTTCAATTTATTAGCTATGAGTTAATTACATCTTATTTTTTTTTTATCAAAGAGAAGAAACAACTACATTTTTATATATATTTAACACGTGAAAGTTAAGCCCTTTCCCTTAAATCAGATAAAATCCAGATGAAAAAAGGTTCGGTTCGCCGAACCTTTTTACGTTTATACAAGTCTCTTATGAACCAATAAGGGATCACCCACATTAAACCGGAGCTTTAAAGCTATTAACCATCTATAAATAGTCCTTGATTTCATTAGCTACAATGAATGCTGTAATACCAGTATAAAAAGGTAATTATGGATCACAACCAATTTCTGGGTCCAGGCATAAATTTTACACAAACGATAGAGAAAGAACTTCACATCTGTCACGCCTCTAAACTGCCTTCTGTTTTTATTATTTTAGGTTTGGGGTGATTAACTGAAATTTCAGTTTCTCCGTTGATGAAAAATTTAATAATATTATAGCTGTATGTCAGGCTGAAAGCCTGATACATCAAAACTTGGGGCATCGCCCCAAGCACATATATACAATGACAATCCAGGCTGTAGGTCTGGAACATTTATAATACGATTATCCATAAACTATGGGACAATCATTAACACAACTTTATGTCCATCTGACTTTTGGCACAAAAGAAAGATATCCTTTTATTTCTTCGGATTGGGAGAGAAAACTTCTGGCATTTATTGCAGGAATTTTAAAGAATCATGATTCTTCCTGTATTGTATCTAATTGTGCTGTAGATCATGTTCATATCCTGTTTCGCTTGTCAAAGAATTATGCATTATCCAAAGTAGTTGAAAATATTAAGAAAGAATCTTCTAAATGGGTGAAAGATAATATTCCTTCCTGTCCTAATTTTTCATGGCAAACAGGTTACGGATGTTTTTCAGTAAGTAGTTCAAAAATAGAAATTATAAATAGATATATAATCAACCAAAAAGAACATCATAAGCTTTTATCCTATCAAGAGGAGCTTGAGATGTTTTTTAAGGAGTATAACCTGGAATATAAGCCTGAATATTATTGGCGATAGTTTCAGACTTACAGCCTGATAATTAATCGATTAATCTTACAAGGGGCGTTGCCCCTTGTTGTGATGTTTTAGGCTTTGACTGCGTCGATTTTCAATTCAGCCTAAGAAATATCTTAGATACAAGCTGGTGTATTATGCTTATAGAAAAAAGCTGATAACTTCCTTAATAAGCTCTTTAGTTTAATTCTAATTGTCAACAAAATTAAACATTTTCAGATTAGACCCAACTTTTGAATATGATCCGTAATTATTGCTTAAAAAAGGGCTTGAGTAAAAATTTGTCCTAAGCGAGCTTATCTGCCATTACCCATAGCGTGTGACTGCTACTATATACACTATTTATAAAACTCGCATTATAGGGTAATACTTCAGCAGATATATTACACCTGAATAAGAATTATTATTTAACAATAATATAAATAAACATGGCTTTTCTAAGTATTTTAAAGCTTTTAAGCATGAAGTTTTCTTCGGTAAATCTTTGGGTCTCCTTCGGGGGTTCTTCGGTAATTCTTCGGAACTGCTTCGGATCAACCTCGCTGGCAGCGAGGTTGATCCGAAGCAGGTACCTGTAAGCCCCATGGCAGGTCACTTCCAGACCAGAAGCATTAAGGCATGCTAAAAAATGGTATTTTGATAAATACAGATAGGTATTTCAGCCCAATTTATAAACAGGTATTTACCTTCCATGACAAATAAGCATAGCCTACCTCCACTAAGGCAATGCACACTTAATTAAAAGCCATGAAATAAAAAGAGGATGTTGTTATCAACATCCTCTTTTCTTTTACTTCTATGCAGTTATATTCTAGGCATTAACTTCAGCTAAAGCCTCGCTTACATTAATGGCATAATCGGCTAATTTCTCGCATTCTGAGAATAAATCATTGAATATAATACCAGCCTCATAAGTATAAACCCCATTCTTAAGGTTATCCAGATGCTCTACCTTAAGCTGGTTACGGTAATTATTGATTTCATCTTCCAACTGCTTTGCTTTTGTTATGTGAATGTCTTCGTTGGAATCATCGAGGTTAGTCAGCATCACATCCAATGACTCATCAACCAGGTTAAACATTAACTCCAGCTTTTTCAGAATTTCTTCATCAAATTTAATATTGGCGTTACGCATTCGGTTGATCGTCTTGGCCAGATTATAGTTACAATCGCCAATGCTTTCCAGGTCATCAACCAATTTTAACATTGAACGAACCCTTTTACGTCCAAGATCACTGAGTTTACCCTGATTAACCTGTGCAAGGTAGTTTGCAATTTCAACTTCTATATTATCACAGATACCCTCATATTTTTCAATGCGTGCAAACTGCTTACTGAACTTACTATCCTTATTCTGGTTCATCAGCTTACGAATGAAGCCGAACATCTTTTTACTGTGTTTACCGAACCAGTGCACTTCTTTACGAGCTTGCAATATAGATAGCTCAGATGTTGAAAGCATACCGGTTGTAATAAACTTCAGACGAAATTCCTCTTCCTCAAGCTCCGATGAAGGAACCATTTTTACAACTACCTTTTTAAATACAGGTACGAACCATATAAACAGTAGTACATTAAGAACATTAAATGAAGTATGGAATATAGATAATGCCGTTGGAATAGCCGCCACTGATTCAGATGGTGAAACACCATTGCTTTTGGATACAAAGTGATCAATGGCATCAACAAACCACGGGAAGACCATTAGCATCCAGGTTACACCCATAAGGTTAAACAGTAAGTGAACACGTGCAGCTCGTTTAGCAGATACGTTACCGACCGCAGCGGCAATATTAGCAGTGATGGTAGTACCTATATTCTCACCCATCACCATGGCCGCTGCCAGGTGGAAAGGAATCCAACCCTGATTACACATTACGAAGGTCAGGGCCATTGTTGCACTGGAAGATTGAATAACAACAGTTAAAATGGCACCAATAAATAAGAATATTAGTGTTGAGCCAAATCCAAGATTCGTGTAATGCTGTAAAAAGCTCAAAACCTCAGGGCTCTCTTTAATATTAGGTACAGAACCTTTTAAATACTCCAGCCCTAAGAAGAGGAGTGCAAAACCAACCAAAAATTCTCCCCAGGAGCGACGAGACGAATTTTTTGAAAAGATCAGAGGCAAACCCAAACCTATCATTGGCAAGGCATAAGCGCTTATTTTCACTTTGAAACCAAGTAAAGTGATCATCCAGCCAGTGATGGTTGTACCTATGTTGGCTCCCATAATAACTCCAATGGACTCAACCAGCGACATTAGACCGGCATTAACAAAACTCACTACCATAACTGTAGTGGCCGATGATGATTGTATGATGGTGGTTACCAAAAATCCGGTTAACACACCTAAAAATCGATTGGATGTCATGGCAGACAAAATCTTTCGCATACGAGCACCAGCAACCTTTTGTAATGCTTCGCTCATCATCTTCATCCCAAAAAGAAACAACCCTAATGATCCTATCAGGGTTAGAAAATCAAAAAGTGAATAATTCATAATTTCATGAAATGAGAGGTCTTAAATCCTCAAAAATAAACCCGTTCAACTATCTCAAAATAAAAGCCCCAAAGATGTAATTTTTTTTCATCTCTTAATGTTTATTTTACATTCTATTAATGATTTTTTAACCTCTAAATATACTTTTTAGAATTGGTCTAAGTAACAGTACTGTCGTTTTCCTATATTCTTCACATTAATATGAAAAATATACTAAATTGAACCTTTGACTACCTTAGTAATGCACCGCGGATATTTTCTTTGTAATTTAACGAATTGCGTCAGAAAATACTCTTCAAATGAAAAACATTACACTCGTATTCACTACACTTTTGCTTTCTGTTGTTCTTTCATGCACCAACGAAAAAGCAGATACAGCAGAGAGGTTTACATCATATGTTAATCCTTTTATGGGCACAGATGGACCTGGCAATACCTATCCTGGCTCTTCTGTTCCTTTTGGTATGATACAACTTAGTCCGGACCATGGTATTGGTGGTTGGGATCGCATTGCTGGTTACTTTTATCCTGATACTATTATTACAGGTTTTAGTCACATGCATTTAACAGGTACAGGTGCAGGTGATTTGTACGATATCCTTTTAAGTCCGATCAACTCTAAAGCTACGAAGACAATAGCTGAAAACGGAAATCGTCCTTATAGTACATTCTCACACGATAATGAGCATGCCGAGCCGGGATATTACCAGGTATACCTGCAGGATTACGGAATTAATGCGGAGTTAACTACTACACGTCGAACAGGAATTCATCAGTACACCTTTCCTCAGGATGATCGTTCGGGTTTTATAATAGATTTGGGATATGCTTTAAACTGGGATGCTCCAACTGATACATATCTTAAAATAGTGGATGATACAACCATAGAAGGATATCGCTTTTCAACAGGATGGGCCAAAGATCAACGTGTATTTTTTACAGCTAAGTTTTCTAAACCATTTGAAACCACTCAGCTTTATGCCGACAACAAGCCCTCTGAAAGTTCATCTGTGACACATAAAAACACGAAAGTAATCGTCAGGTTTTCTACAAGTGAAAGTGAAAAAATACTGGTTAAAGTTGGCTTTTCAACAGCATCGAATCTTGGTTCATCAAAAAGCCTTGAAAAAGAGGCATATCATAATGACTTTAGCAAATACACTAAATCAGCCTCTGATATGTGGGAGGCAGAATTATCTAAAATAAAGATTGAAACAGACAACGATACCTGGAAAAAAACATTTTACACCACCCTTTACCAGTCAATGCTGGCACCAACATTACTGAGTGATACTGAAGGTCATTATAAAGGTGCTGATGGAGAATACCACCTGGCTGACGACTATGACAAGTATGATACTTTTTCACTATGGGATACCTTCAGAGCGGCCCATCCTCTATACACCATCATGCATCCTGAGAGAGTAAAAGATTTTGTCAATAGCATGTTAAGCCACTATAAGGAAACAGGATTATCACCGGTATGGTCAATGCAAGGCAATGAAACTGATATGATGATTGGTTATCATGCTGTTCCGGTAATTGTTGATGCCTATTTTAAAGGATTACTGAATGATTTTGATCCTGAACTATTATACGAGGCCTGTAAATCAAATGCCATGGACGATGCTCATGGAATCAAAGAGTATCGCGAACTGGGCTATGTACCGGTTTCTTTTGATCATGAAAACTGGTCGGTTTCAAAAACAGTTGAATATGCTTATGACGACTGGTGTATAGCACAATTGGCTAAAGCACTGAATAAAGAAGATGATTACAATTATTTTATGCAACGCGCCGGCAACTGGCAAAATCATTACGATAGTGAGTCATCATTTTTACGCCCTAAAAAGGCTGATGGTAAATTCCTGGAGAATTTTACAGCTAAAGATTATACCGATCATTTTTGTGAGAGTAACGCCTGGCATTATTTCTGGTTTGTTCCGCATAACATACAGGGTTTGATTGATAAAACAGGTGGCTATGAGCGCTTCGAAGAAAAATTGGATAGCATGTTTACATATCACCCAAAAGATGACGATGAATTACCAATTTTCAGTACTGGTATGATTGGCCAGTATGCCCATGGTAATGAACCAAGTCATCATGTGGCCTATTTGTACAATTACCTGGGTAAACCCTGGAAAACCCAGGAACGTGTAAGAGAAATATTAGAAACTCAATATGCTCCAATTCCTTATGGTCATTGTGGAAATGAAGATTGCGGACAAATGTCGTCCTGGTATATTTTTAGTTCAATGGGTTTTTATCCGGTTAATCCGTCTGATGGCATTTATGTCATAGGGACACCTCTGTGGAAAAAGGCCAGCATTCAACTTGCCAATGGTAAAACATTTGAAATGACAGCTAATAATATGTCTCAGAACAACAAATATGTAACGAATGTAACACTCAATGGGAAACCTTTAGACAGAGCTTATATTTACCATCATGAGGTAAGTGCGGGAGGTCACCTTGTATTTGAGATGTCAGATAGAGAAAATAAAGAATTATGGAATGACAGTAGTGCATTTCCACCATCAGATCAATAAAATAAAAAAACTGATTGGAGTATTGTTTTTTATACTTCAGTCAGTTTTTTTAACCTTATAAGGCAAGGCTTAAGGCGATAACAGATAAAATAAAAATCTGCAAAATCAGGAACCTTACTGGAATGTCAATTCCTCTGACCCATTCTCTAATGGTTAATAATTTTCGAGCCATCATAGTTTACTGGTTTTATTCAATGTAAATTACAGTTTCTTACTACTATTCCAACTCCCGATTCATTCCTCTAGACGTAACATATTACTTAAGGTTGCGTTTGTCAAGAGAAAATTTCCATCAACATTTATTAATATTCATAACGGATTGACTATCTAATTATTATGCAAATAATTATTTTTTTTATTTGAATTTAAGAGTAAATTCTCTTTATTTGTAAACAATGAAAAAGCAATTATTTCATATCGCTTCTACCAGATTAATCGCTGCTACAGCAATTAATTTCACTTCTCATATGATGATGTGTATGATGATGACACGCTAAGTGTCACAACGCATCGTATCTGAAAATCAAACAATTAATAGTACAGACCGGTGCGTTGAGCCCGGTAGAGGTTAAAACAGAACATTAACCATAAAAACTAAATAATTATGTCTGATTTTCAATTTGAAACACTCCAGTTACACGCTGGTCATGATGTAGATGAAACAACCTTGTCAAGAGCAGTCCCTATTTACCAGACCAGCTCATACTTATTCAAAGATTCAGAGCACGCGGCTAATCTTTTTGGCTTAAAAGAATTTGGTAATATTTACACACGCATCCAGAATCCAACAACTGATGTATTTGAAAAACGTATTGCCGCATTGGAAGGTGGAGTAGGGGCATTGGCCGTTTCATCGGGCCAGGCCGCACAATTCATTGCATTGACAAACTTTCTGGAGGCTGGTGATAACTTTGTTTCCACCTCATATTTATATGGCGGAACATATAACCAGTTTAAAGTGCAATTCAAGCGACTTGGTATCAAGGTAAAATTTGTTGAAGGTGATGATCCAAAAGAGTTTGAAGCTGCCATTGACGAAAATACAAAAGCCATTTATATCGAAACAATAGGGAATCCACAGTTTAATATTCCTGACTTTGAAGCCATCGCTGCCATTGCAAGTGCTCATGATATACCTTTGGTGGTCGATAACACATTTGGAGCAGCTGGATATTTATTCCGTCCATTGGAACATGGTGCAAATATTGTAGTTGAATCGGCAACGAAATGGATTGGTGGCCATGGCACATCCATTGGTGGTGTCATTGTTGACGGAGGTAATTTTAACTGGGGTAATGGTAAATTTCCTTCCTTTACTGAACCGTCAGAAGGCTATCATGGACTAAAATATTGGGAAGTATTTGGAGCAGACAGTCAGTTTGGTAACATCGCTTTTATTATTCGCGCCCGTGTGGAAGGACTCCGTGACTATGGTTCTGCATTAAGTCCATTTAATGCTTTTCTTCTAATTCAGGGTCTCGAAACCTTATCCTTGCGTGTTGACCGTCATGTAGAAAACGCGCTTAAGATAGCTGAATGGCTTGAAAGTCATCCAAAAGTCGACTATGTGAAATATCCTGGATTATCATCAAGTCCATACAATTCATTAGCTAAAAAATACCTTAAAAGAGGTTTTGGTGGTGTGATGAGCTTTAAGATTAAAGGTGATGCTCAGGCGGCTGATAATTTTATTAACAACCTGTCATTAATAAGTCACCTCGCCAACATTGGTGACGCTAAATCTTTAATTATTCACCCAAGTTCAACCACTCATGAACAATTAAGTCTGGAGGAACAGAAAGCCTCAGGAGTTGAGCCTGGATTATTGAGACTGTCTGTTGGTATCGAACACATAGATGATATTAAGAATGATCTGTCACAAGCTTTTGATCAACTTTAAATAATATTTCAAACCATCTGATTAGCTAACACATTGGATGGTTTGTAATTTCCTTTACTTTTGCAGAGCAAAACAAAAATAACCAATAACAAGCTTTAAGTAACTTGTTAAAAAAGACAACCATGAAACAAAAACTTAACATTGGTCTTTTCGGCTTTGGTGTAGTTGGTCAGGGATTATACGAAGTATTGAAAACCAGCCCTGCGTTTGATTCTGAAATTTCAAAGATTTGTGTAAAGAACAAGAAGGAACGTTCACTTCCTGAAAATTTCTTTTGTTACGATGCTGATGATATATTGGATGATCCGGATATCAACACTGTTGTAGAATTAATTGATAATGCCGATGAAGCTTATCGCATTGTAAAAAAGGCCTTACAAAATGGAAAACATGTTGTTTCAGCCAATAAAAAAATGCTGGCTGAGAACATGGCAGAGATGATACAACTGCAAAAAGAAAACAATGTTTCATTACTTTATGAAGCCTCAGCTTGTGGAAGTATCCCGGTTATCAGAAACCTGGAAGAGTACTATGACAATGATCTGTTACTTTCGGTTACCGGAATATTGAATGGTTCCTCCAATTATATCTTATCAAAAATCTTTGATCACAACCAATCATACGAGACAGCACTAAAGGATGCCCAGGATCTGGGTTTTGCCGAAAGCGATCCAACGTTTGATGTAGAAGGCTTTGATTCGTTATATAAGCTGATTATACTAACCTTACATAGCTTTGGATCAGTTATAGATCCTGATGATGTATTAACCTATGGTATTTCCAACATTTCTGATTTTGACATCCAGTACGCGCGTGAAAAACGCTACAAGATCAAGTTAGTTGGTCAGGTAGAACGGCTGCCTGGTAATAATATAACCTTGTTTGTTTTACCGCGTTTTGTTCGTAAAGATAAATACATCTACAGTGTTGAAGACGAATTCAATGGCGTTGTGATCAAGGGAAAAGCATACGACAAACAGTTCATGTTTGGAAAAGGAGCAGGAGCTCATCCAACGGGTTCGGCAGTATTATCTGATATAACAGCACTGGCACACAACTATGCCTATGAATATAAAAAGATGAACTATGCTGATGATTTCAATTACTCAAAAGAGCACCAGGTAGAGCTCTACCTCAGATACTCGGATGAAGCAATACTGGAAAAATTTAACTTTGAATCTATTAGTGAAGAATACAAAGGACCCGAGTACAGTTATAAAATAGGTTATATCAAGCTATCACAACTATTAAAAATTAATGATCAGTTACGCGATTTAGATATTTTTATGGCCATTACAGGTGCGTCACTTAATTACTAAATCAACCTGACTAAGAATATTATTCCAGCGAGTCAATATGCACGGTAGCTTGTATATTGGTTCGCTTTTTTATTAGAATTTCGTAATTAGTAGCAATTTCATGTGCATGGTGAATGGTAAATTCAGCAGGTAAACGAATATGAAAAGTCATTTCTGTATGATTCCCATATTGATGAACTAAAAAATGATGTGGATACAACTCAAAATCTGCTACTTCATTTGCTAATAGAACAATTTCTTTACGTAAATCATCTTCTATTCCTTCTCCTAACAGATGGCTGATATTTTCCTTTAAAATAGAATAGGTAGTATAGAACAATAATAATGAGACAATAATACCTAACACGCCGTCAATCCACCAGTAATAATGCCCGATGAATATGCCAACTAATATCACCAATGATGATATGGCATCAGAACGGTGGTGCCAGCCATCGGCAACCATCGATTTAGAATGTGTTCGTTTCCCAATAATAATGGAATATTGTGCCATAATTTCTTTCACAACGAGGGAAATAACTGTAACAACAATAGCTACTGTTCCATATTCCACTTCGCTGCGACTTTGTAATTTAAGAATTGATTCTTTCAAAAAACTAAAACCAATGATGGCTAATAACATACCAACAATTATTGAGGCAATAACTTCTGCACGACCATGTCCGTATGGATGTTCTTTATCAGCGGGTTTAGCTGACACTTTTAGACCAATCAATACAGCAACTGATGAAATACTATCACTTAATGTATGCCAGGCATCAGCAATGATGGCTACCGATGAACTTACAATTCCTGCCCAGAGTTTAATCGCAAATAAAAAGATATTTAACAAGATTGAGCCATAGGTGGCTAAAATCCCAGTCTTATTTTCCATAAAAAAATCAATAATTTCAAGGGTTAAGACAATCTAATTGATGATTTGTTTACTCAGGATGCTGATACTTAATCAACGTAAAAAAAATCAGATATAATACTATCTGTTATCATTTTCCTCTCTTCTGATACAAAACAAAATCCATCAAGCACCACGACATTGTTTTGTTTTAACTGGTGCCTTAATTCATTGTTAAAATGGTGCTTTATTTTAGAATTGAACGTTTCCATAAAATCCAGATGAAATCCTTTTTGCGTGCGCAGGCCAAGCATAACAAATTCATTATACCTGTCAGTATCAGTTAAGGTTTCCTTCTCTGTATAGGATTGATCATTAAGTAAAGCATGGCAATACTTCCGTAGATCCCTGACATTCCACATTCGATTTATTCCATCAAAAGAATGAGCCGAGGGACCTAAACCAAGATACTTCATACCAGTCCAGTAATTACTATTGTGTTTTGATTCAAGTCCTTTTCTTGAGAAATTCGAAATCTCATAGTGCTCAAAACCGGCATCTTTCAGGGCAGAAACCAGATAGTCAAATTGTTCGATACTTGACTCTTCGGGTACCTCTTTAAGTTTACCTTTCTTTAAATAATCGTAATAGAGGGTTCCTTTTTCAAATGTCAGATGATAGGCTGAAATATGTTGTACATTGCTGGCAATGGCCAGTCTTACATTTTCCTTCCATTCATCAAATGTCATATATGGTAATCCATATATTAAGTCAATGCTCATATTTTTTATGCCCATTTCATTGGCAATATGAATAGCTCTTTGAGCCTGATCAGCATTGTGCCGGCGATTCATTTTTCGTAGATGAGAGTCAAAAAAACTTTGAATACCCATACTCAAACGATTAACACCGAGTGCTACGATATCTTTAATATATTCTTCATTTACATCATCCGGATTAACTTCGAGGGTCAACTCTTGTAAATTTTTAAATGAAGCAAATTCTTTCAAGGTTAGAATGATTTTTTCAAGTTCAGATATCGATAGGGTTGAAGGTGTTCCACCTCCAAAATAAATGGTTTGAATATCTTCTTTTAAGAAAAAAGTACGATTAAGCTCTATTTCTTTACAAAGAGCTTTAATATATTCGTCTTTCAATTGTTGATCTGTCGTTTTGTAGAAATCACAATATGAACATCGTGTATAACAAAACGGAACATGTATGTAAATGCCTGCCATTACTAGGATTGTTTCACGTGAAACACTGAAGAACAGTCGTTTATTAACCGGTTATCAACAGTTTTTAAACATTTAAATCTAACTTATTAACAACTTCAACAAGCAAATGTATTATTTCAAAAAATACCATAAAACATTAAGTATAATTTTAATAATTACTGTATTAAGCCTCATTAATACGGTCAGAATAAAACCCGATAACCTGCCAGTAATACCACATTTTGATAAAATTGTTCATTTCCTGATGTATTTTACTTTGGGATTTGTATTCATGTTTGAATACTATATTCACCATCATAAAACCATTACCCGTGTTTCAAAAATTTTGATACTACCACTTATTTACGGCGGTATTATGGAAGTGTTGCAGTATGCAGTAACTCCATACCGAAGTGGAGATTGGTGGGATATGTTAGCTAACGGCTGCGGAATTTTTGCAGCTTTCATAGCGGTAGCTTATTTAAGGAATAACACCTTTTTCAATAAATGGATGTTATTCCCATTAAAAAAGCCAATGTTTAAAGCTTAATATAATCTGATTTCTCTTCCATATTAGTCAGAATCTTTGCGATAGTCTCATTGGAGAAGAAGTCAAACATTTGCTTACGAATAGAACTATACTGATCGTGAACCGGACAAGCATAGCCCTCTTCACTATTGCTTTTACATGAGTGCATACCTATCAGGCAATTGGTAAATACATCGCTGCCATCAATAATAGATACTATATCATAAAGGGTAATTTCTTCAGCTGCACGTCCAATACTAAAACCGCCATGAGGACCCTTTGTACTTTTTAATAATTTTTGCTTAGCCAGACTTTGCAATATTTTTCCAAGAAAAGGCGTGGGAATATCCAGATCTTTTGAAATCTGTTTGATGCCAATTTTCTTTCCATCCTCGTCATTTACAGCTAAATAAATTACTGCACGAATGGCATATTTACACGTATTTGATAACATTTTTATTGAGTTTGTGGCTAAGGTAATAAAATCATTAAAAAACCTTTATCTCTTTATATGCTTTTTCCACTGCTCATTAAATGTTTTTTCAGAAAAAGGAGAAAGATCCTTCTTTCGGCCGATAAAACGATTCTTTACAATTTTAAAGAATGTACTCTTTAACTTTCCTCCGAAACTATTCATCAATTGACGGCTTGATAAAATCCTGAATAGAAAAGCATTGGTCCCTTTATCAATTATTGATTGATTAAGCTGAGCAAGCTGACGATTATAAAGCAACATATCAGTTAAAGGTATTTTAACAGGGCAAACCTCTTCACACATACCACATAATGAAGAGGCAAAACTCAGGTGATTGTAATCTCTAAAACCCTTGAAATAAGGTGATAAAACAGAACCGATTGGTCCACTATAAGTTGTACCGTAAGTGTATCCTCCTATATTTTTGTATACAGGACAAGCATTAAGACATGCACCGCACCGGATACATTTCAGGGATTTTTTAACATTCTCGTTTTGATATATTTCAGAACGTTTATTGTCCAGTAAAAAAATAATCATTCTTTCAGGCCCATCTAATTCCTGCTCTTTTTTAGGACCAAAAAATACATTACTATAAACCGTCAATTGCTGACCTGTACCATGAGCTGCCAGTAAAGGCCAGAAAAGCGGCAGTTGTTCAATACCGGGTATTACCTTTTCAATACCTGCAATAACAATATGCAGCTTTGGAAAAGATGATGATAGTAGAGCATTTCCTTCATTTTCAGTTACTGCAACAGCTCCCTCATCGGCACAAAGAAAGTTAGCTCCGGTAACCCCCACATCAGCATTGATGAACTTCTTTCTTAACAAGTTTCTAACAAAACCTGTTAATTCTTGAGCTGTCAGGGATTTATCTGTTTGAAAATGCGCATTAAATAAATCAGCAATATCTTGCTTTGATTTATGCATGGCAGGAGTAACAATGTGGTAGGGCTTCTCTCCGGCAACCTGCACAATAAATTCACCCAGATCAGTTTCAACAGATTCAATTCCTATTTTATCCAGCTCTTTATTCAATTCAATCTCCTCAGTTACCATGGACTTACTTTTAACAAGCATCTTACATTGTTCTGCTTGTAAAACAGATGATAACTGTTTTATTAAATCATTCGAATCTTCAGCCCATAAAACTTCTGCCCCGTTGTTAATTGCATTCTGCTCGAATAGTTCAAGATAATAAGGCAGATGCTTAATAGCGGTGTCTTTTATATCTGAAGCTATATCCTTTGCCAGTCCCAAATTTTGATACCGTTCTTTCCCCGCGCTCACGGCCATATCATACTTTGACATATTATAATGAATAATACGTCGATGATCAATATCGCCCGATACTCTTGCAGCGTCTTTTTTAAATGAATGAACAGTATTCAATAAACCTATTTTAAAGGAATTTTATCTATGCGTTTTTGGTGTCTTCCACCTTCAAACAAGGTATTAACAAATTTATCAACAATACTAATTGCTACTTCTTCTGACACATAACGTCCTGGCACAGTGCAAATATTAGCATCATTATGTAAGCGGGCCATCTCTGAGATTTCAACACTCCAACAAAGAGCAGCACGGATCCCCTGATGTTTATTAACAGTCATGTTAATACCATTTCCACTTCCACAAACTGCAATACCTATTTCATATTCGTTGTTTTCGACAGCTGATGCCATGGGATGAGCATAATCGGCATAATCGGTACTTTCCTCTGAATAAGTACCATAGTCCTTTACTTCTGCACCTTTTTCAATTAGAAAACGTTTAATGGCTTCTTTTGCCTCGTATCCGGCATGGTCTGCTGCTAATGCAATTGATTTAAATATCATCCTATTTTTTTTTTACAAAGATAGTGATGCTTCAGGCATTTTAAAACATGTTAAAAAACCTGTTGTTTAATGTTAAAAAGATGTGAACTTTCTTTCATTAATAATGAAAACTTTGTCTTGATAATGTAAAAGATAATTACAATACAAACACGCAATTGAATTATAGATGTTGGTAAGCCATTTATTTTATCTTGATTTTTAAACCGTTTTTAACCCCTCTTTAAACATTAACAAACAAAGAAATTATTAAATTTGAAGCCTATTAACAGTTTGTTGAAATAGTTTAAAATCTAATTAATATCAATGAATTAACAGATTGTAAACATGTTAATAAGCGGTTAGTAAGCATTAGCTTTATTGTGAAAACCTGACAAACAAACTTTATTCAATAAAAATACTAACCTTGCTAACAGGATATCATTATTACTATATTTTTTAAATTTCTTTCTATAATATAATATGAATATAAAAGATAGTTGGTTGAAAAGTGGATATGTGAATGAACCGGTTCCAACACATATAGATATTAAAAAGGAAATAATTCGTTTGAAGGAAGAGAAGGATGCTATTATAATGGCTCATTTCTATCAGACAGACGAAATACAGGACATTGCCGACTTTGTTGGGGATAGTTTAGCCCTTGCACAAGAAGCGGCTAAAACAGACGCTAAAATCATTGTTTTAGCGGGTGTTCATTTTATGGGTGAAACGGCTAAAATTCTTTCACCTGATAAATTAGTCCTGGTGCCTGATTTAAATGCCGGATGTAGTCTTGCTGACAGTTGTCCGCCTGAGGAGTTTAAAGCTTTTGTTGATCAGCATCCTGATCATACCGTACTAACCTATGTTAATACCACTGCAAAAATTAAAGCTTTATCTGATATCGTTGTGACGTCAACGAATGCAAAAAATGTTGTTGATAGTTTACCTAAAGAAGAAAAGATAATTTTTGGTCCTGACCGTAACCTGGGTAATTATCTTAATAGTATTTCAGGAAGGGATATGTTGTTATGGGATGGTGCGTGTCATGTTCATGAAAAATTCTCTGTTGAAAAAATAGTAGAATTAAAGAAAGAACATCCTGAAGCTGTTGTGCTGGCACACCCTGAATGTAAAAAGCCGCTCTTATTACTGGCCGATTTTGTAGGTAGTACCGCAGCACTTCTTAAACATTCAATTAACAGTGATGCTAACAAATTTATTGTTGCAACAGAATCAGGAATCATTCATCAGATGCAGAAAGAGAGTCCAGATAAAGTCTTTATTCCTGCTCCTCCCAATGATTCGACATGCGCTTGCAATGATTGTGAATATATGAAACTCAACACCATGGAGAAATTATATAATTCACTAAAGTATGAATGGCCATCTATTGATGTGGATGAGGATATTCGAAAGGATGCAGTTAAACCAATTAATAGAATGTTGGATATTTCAAAAAAAGCCGGACTTTAAGAACCTTTAACGAACCTTACCCGCAATGGAAAAGTTAGAACATCCTGTATCTGTTTTATTAGTCGAAGATAATGTGTTGAACCAAAAATTGATCTTTCTCAATTTATCCAAGTATGGTTTTAAGATTGATATCGCCAATCATGGCAGGGAAGCTATGGAAAAACTGGAGCACGGTCAATATGACCTGATTCTTATGGATCTGATGATGCCAATTATGGATGGATTGGAAACGACAGTTGCGATTCGTGAAAAGGAGAAAGTCACAAAGCAACATATGCCAATAGTTGGTTTAACTGCTAATACCTATGACGCCGATCGTGAAAAGTGTCTGTCATATGGTATGGACGAGTATATGGCTAAACCTTTCGATCTTCAGGAATTCTTCACTAATTTAAAGAAATTGAATATAATTTAAACTGTATATGACTTTCGACATAAGAGGTAATGGAGATACAGAAAAGGAGCTTGAGAGGGCTTTAAGGCCCCTTTCATTTTCTGATTTTAAAGGACAGGATAAAATTGTCGAAAATCTCGAAATATTTGTTCAGGCTGCCAGAATGAGGGGCGACGCGTTGGATCATGTTTTGTTGCATGGTCCTCCTGGATTGGGAAAAACAACATTATCAAATATTATTGCACATCAGTTAGGTGTTGGGTTTAAGTTAACAAGTGGTCCTGTTTTAGATAAGCCGGGTGATCTGGCAGGTATTTTGACAAGTCTTGAAGAGAATGACGTATTGTTTATTGATGAAATACATCGCTTAAGCCCCGTTGTTGAAGAATATTTGTATAGTGCGATGGAAGATTTCAGAATTGATATCGTTATTGATAAAGGTCCTGGTGCGCGAAGTATACAAATAGACTTAAATCCATTCACACTTATAGGGGCTACTACTCGCAGTGGTTTATTGACAGCTCCTCTTAGAGCCCGCTTCGGTATAAACAGTCATCTGGAGTATTATAACTCAGAAACCATCGCGCACATTATTGAGCGTTCAGCAGATATTCTTGAGGTACGTATTCACCAAAACGCCGCTGATGAAATTGCAAGAAGAAGTCGCGGTACACCACGTATTGCCAATGCTTTGTTAAGACGGGTTCGTGATTTTGCACAGGTCAAGGGAGATGGAACAATTAACCTTGATATAAGCAGGTTGGCCTTAAATGCTTTGAATATAGATACTTTTGGGCTTGATACCATGGACCATAAAATCCTGTTAACATTAATCGATAAGTTTAATGGTGGTCCTGTTGGTGTTAATACCATTGCAACTGCAGTTGGCGAAGATGCCGGTACCATTGAGGAAGTTTATGAGCCGTTTTTAATTATGGAAGGGTTTATTAAACGCACACCAAGAGGTCGTATGGCAACAGCCCATGCATATGAACATTTAGGAAGAGAAACGAATTTAAACCAGGGAACCCTATTTTCATAGTATTTTGAGTAAACTTAAAAAGCTTGCCGGAGATACAGTTATCTATGGTCTTAGCACCATACTCGGGCGATTAATTAATTGGTTGTTAATGCCGTTTTACATTCGAACTCTTGATAAAGTCGAATTTGGTGGTGTTGTAAATATTTACAGTTATATAGCTGTAATTCTTGTTATATTGACCTTAGGTTTCGAAACCGGATATTTTCGTTTTGTTAAAGAACACAGAAGGCAGGTACTGCTCAAAAATCTTGGAACTGTTATTACATCACTCAGTTTATTGTTTGTCGTTTTAGTCTATATGTTTAAATCTCCTATAACTGATGTGCTTGGAGATGAGTATTTACGAGCTGATTATTTTCTTATCGCCGCCGCTATTGTTGCTCTCGATGCAATCACCAGTATTCCATTTGCTGATCTGAGAATTCAAAACAGAACAATACGTTATGCTTCTTTAAAGTTTATCTCAGTTATTTTGAATGTGGGTTTTAATGTCTTTTTCCTCGTTATTTGCCCTTATCTGCTAAAAGAGGGGTATGACATCATTGAAGTTATATTTGATCCAAAAAATAAGCTCTATTACGTTTTTGTATCGAATTTATTAAGTTCTCTTATAATTAGCTTTTTCTTGATACCAACAATGTTCTTTGTAAAAGCTTCCTTTGATTTAAAGTTGATCAAAAAAGTATTGAAATATTCTTTACCTATCATGGTGGTCGGTTTGTTTGGAATGCTGATTCAAAACAGTGACAAAATATTGATGGTGCATTTGATTGATACTGATTTTATGGATCCTATGGAAGCTCTTGGTATTTACGGAGCAAACTACAAAATAGGTATATTAATGGCGTTGTTCATACAATCATATCGTCTGGCGTTTGAACCATTCTTTTTTAAAGAGGGAAAGGAAAAGGCCTCAAAAGATTTGTATGCCCGGATTCTTAAGTACTTTGTTATTTTTGGATGTATTATTTATGTTGGTGTTCTTGTTTTTATTGATGTTGTAAATATTCTTTTATTACCAGAGTATTACGAAGGAAATGTTATTATTCCATTTATACTTATGGGACAATTATTCTTCGGTATTTATTACTCCTTATCGCTTTGGTATAAGCTTACCGATCGTACTAATTATGGTGCCTTAATTAGTGGTTTAGGTGCAATACTTGTAATTATTGGTAACGTTGTTTTAGTGCCTATAATCGGATATTTAGGGGCAGCTATTAGTTCTCTTTGTTGTTTCTTTATTATGACACTGATTTCTTATATTTTAGGGCAGAAATATTATCCGATAGACTATCCCCTTACGAGAATAATAATTCATATTGTTGCTGCTATTTTAATAGTTTATGTAAGTAATCTGTTTCGTTCAGATTCTCTATTATTTCATTATGCCATCAAAGGCACTATATTTGTTAGTTATTTTGCTTTTCTTTATATAATTGAAAGAAAAGAGTTCATTAAAATTTTATCATGACACAAGTTCAAATTATTAATAAAAGTAAGCATTCTTTACCTGGTTATAGTACTGAGCATTCTGCAGGAATGGATTTAAGAGCTAACATTGATGGTCCTGTAGTATTAAAACCATTACAACGTGTTCTAATCCCAACCGGGTTATATATTCAATTACCTGATGGACATGAAGCTCAGATAAGGCCACGTAGCGGTTTAGCTGCTAAATTCGGCGTAACTGTTTTAAATACACCAGGAACTATCGATGCAGACTATAGGGGTGAAATAAAAGTTATCCTTGTAAATTTATCTAATGAAGATTTCACGATTAATGATGGAGAACGTATTTGTCAGATGGTTATAGCTCAGTATACCAAAGTGGAGCTGAATGAAGTTGAAATACTAGAAGAAAGTGTTAGAGGCAGTGGCGGCTTTGGGCACACTGGAACGAATTAATTCTTACACTTTTAATTATTTAATACAATGAATATTAGATTCTTGTTCATAACCTTACTTACATTTTCATTATTCGGGTGTAAATCTCTAAAGCCTGGTACAGACCTAGAAGTTAGTAAGGAACAAATTAAAAAGGTTCAGTTAACAGATATACAGAAACGGAAATTCGATTACTTTTTTTACGAAGCCAGTCGTGAAAAGATGAAAGGAAATCTTGAAAAATCGGCCATGTATTTAACTGAGTGCCTTAAAATTGATGCGACAAGCAGTGCATCGATGTATGAACTGGCTAATATTCTGGTTGCGGGTAATGAAGTTGTTAAAGCTCAAGGTCTTTTAGAACGTGCCATTGCAATCGAACCCGAAAATATTTGGTATCGATTAATGCTGGCCGAGCTATATCAGCAGAATAAAATGGGATTTCAAGCCATACGATTGTATGAACAGATTGTAGCCGACTACCCCAATAATGATGAATATTTATATGGTTTAGCTCAAGTATACCAAAGAAATGGTGAAAATGAAAAGGCACTGTCCGCCTATAATAAACTTGAAAAAAGTCTCGGTCTTAATGAGGTTATAATTCTTGAGAAGGAAAAGATATTACTTGGAATAGGCAAAAATAAATCAGCCTTACAAGAATTAAATAAATTAGTTAAGAAGTATCCTGACGAAGCCAGATACTATGGTTTTATTGCTGATTATTACCTCTATCTTGAGGATGATGAAAACGCAAGAAACTACTACAATATAGTTCTTGAAAAAGATCCTGGGAACGTTATGGCATTTTTCAGTCTTGGTAACCTTGCCTTCCAGGCCAATGATACGGTTCAGTTTGTTGAATATTATAAACAAGGATTACAGTCTAAAACAACACCTTTTGAGTTAAAATTTCAGCGTATTCTTCCTTTTTTAATGGATAGTAAAAACCTAAATAAGTACAAAGGCTTTTTAGTCGAGTTCCTTGACACGATAATTGAAGCACACCCATATGAGGCCATGGCTTATGTTTATAAAGGTAATTTTTATCGTGCATTAAATGATAATGATAATGCTTTGGTTGCTTATAGAGATGCTCTGTCAATAGAGGAAAAGAATGAATTGATTTGGCAGGATTACCTTTTGTTAATGATCGATGGTCAGGATTTCAATAAAATCTATGGTAACTCCAAGATTGCTCTCAATCATTTTCCAGATAATGCTTTCTTTTATTTGCTAGCCGGAAGTTCTGCAGGTCAGTTGAATGAGCATAAGGAAGCAATAAGACTATTAGAACTTGGATTGTCAAAGGTCAAGGATAATAAAGCCATGGAGGCTCAGTTCTATGCTAATATTGGTGATATTGCTTATTCTGATAATAATCCGGATAAAGCGTTTGAATCTTACGAAAAGTCACTAAAGATCGATGAACTGAATATTGTGGTTCTAAATAATTACAGCTATTACCTGACCCTTGAAGGTAAAGATTTGGATAAAGCTGAACGAATGAGTAGTAAATGTGTGGAGTTAGAGCCAGGTAATTCTACCTATCTCGACACCTATGCATGGGTTCTTTTTAAAAGAGAACGCTACTTTGAAGCTAAATATATCATTGAACGTGCCATTGATAATGGCGGAGATAATAGTGCTGTAATTGTCGAGCATTATGGTGATATATTATACAAGAACGGTGACATAGATGGTGCTGTCTTACAATGGGAAAAAGCCCTTGAAATGGGAAGTGACAGCAAAACTATAAAAATGAAAATTGAGTCAAAAACATATATTGAATAGTGGGAAAGTCAGGGATTATTTTAGTTGGGATTATATTGATTCTTTTTTCAGGTTGTAAATCAACAAAAGAATATTACACCAAGGAAGGGACTTTAAGAAATATAGCTGATTATAAACTAATTAATTCAACTACTGAGAATTATTTGAATTATAATACACTTTTCTATAAGCGTTTTAAGGCGAGATACGAAGATTCGAATAATACACTTTCTTTTACCGGTAATTTATACATTGAAAAGGATTCATCAATAGTAGTTTCCGTGTTAAAAGGTATAGAATGGTTTAGAGTCCGTTTAACAAATAATTCTGTTGAAATTCTTGATAAAAGAAAGAAGACATATACTAGTGGAGACTATAAAATTTTATGGGATAAATTTATGGTTGAGCTTGACTATCATACCTTACAAAGTATACTGACAAATCAGTTATTTGTTTATCCTATCAATAGTGATCAAAAGTTAATTAAACGATACAAACATGAAGTTGGTATCGGGGAATACCTGCTACAATCTGTTAAAACCGGCAGGTTTGAAAGGAAATATCGAAAGGAAAAAACGAATGAAATGATTTTTCATCAGTTCTCGATTATGCCAGATGTTTTTAAAATATCAAAAGTAAATATCAAGGATTTTAATGCCAATAGCGAGTTAGATATTAACTATGATAATTTTTTAAATATAAATAAGAGTATCTTTCCTTCTATAATCAATATCAATGGTCAGCGTGGTAATGATAGTTTCTCCATTGAACTTCGCTTCGAACATATTGATATAGATAGTGATAGTTCGCTTGGATTTAAGTTTTCTGACAAATACAAAAAAGTCGTTATTAGTAATGAAGATTAATACCTGGTTTATAATTTTAATTGGTTTACTACTTTCCTTTCAGGCAAGTAGTCAGTCTCTCGAGCAACTCGAGAATGAAAAAAAGCAGTTAAATCAACGTATTAAAAATGCGAACGCGCTACTTGTAAGCTATAATAAGCAAAAAACTACCAGTATTAAAAATATCAATTTATTAAATCTTCAAATCAAAGATCGTGAACGTCTTATATCTATTTACGAGGAGGAAATCAAAGTACTCGAGTCTGATATAAGGACTTTAGAAATTGAAATAGACGAAACAAAAGAAAAACTTGAGCAGTTAAAAATGCAGTATGCCAAGTTGATTTCTGAAACCTATAATAACAAGAAGAGATATAATGAGTTATCGTTCTTTTTCGGCGCAGAATCGTTCAATGAAGCTTACCGGCGTTATTCAATGTTGAAAGAATACAATAGATTCCGTCATAATCAAGGTGTTTTGATAGAGAAAAATGCGAAGGAACTTGATAATTCATACCTTTTATTAAATACTAAATTAAAAGTTCAAAATAATGCTTTAAACAGTGTAAAAACACAGCATGAACAGTTGGTGTCTGATAAGTCTGCTGTTAATCGTAAAATTCAGGATTTAAAACGAAAGGAATCGTCAGTAAAACAGGATATACGCAAACAAAAGAGAGCCTTAAAAAAGCTTGAAGATGCCATTGTTAAAGTTATTGCTGAAATGTCAAAAGAAAAGGTTGAACCGTCAGATTTTCATTTAGCCAAAGGACAATTAAGCTGGCCTATTCAAAAAGGTATCGTTGTAAGTAAATTTGGCGAGCATCAACACCCTGTTTTAAAATACGTTAAGGTTAATAATAATGGTATAGATATTCAAAGTACTTCTGATAATACCGCAAAGGCTGTATTTAGTGGAAAAGTTACCAGAATTGTTCCAATTCCAGGTTATAATAAAGCCGTATTGGTTCGTCATGGAAGATTTTTAACCGTTTACGCCAATATTGAGGAAGTTCATGTAAATCCCGGGCAAAACGTAACTAAAAACACTAATATTGGTACTATATACGACGGAAAAGGTGAAAATTCTGGTGTTCTACACTTTGAAATTTGGGAGGAAAGTGTGAAATTGAACCCTGAGCACTGGTTATTACATTAATTGTTGATTGATCGTATAACTATTTCATAACTATTTCGTATAAAACGAATGAGTTTAATAGAATATTGAATAAAAGTCTTTTAAATAAGGCTAACTCTTTCTAATTTTAAGCATTATATAATGGAATTGACCGTGAATAAATTAGAATTCAACTCTGAAACTAAAAATATTAATATCGTAGAGAAATTAATAGATGATTTATCAAGTCAGTATGATTTGCATAGCGATATTTATGGTAAATTATTATTGGCTGTAGTTGAAGGGGTTAATAACGCGATTGTTCACGGAAATAAACTTGATAAAGACAAGATCGTTACTGTAGAATATTCCATTGATGATGAGAAGGTAGAGTTCACTATTATGGACGAAGGAATCGGATTTGACTATACTAATATTCCTGATCCAACAAAGCCTGAAAACCTTGAAAAGACGCATGGTAGAGGTATTTTTTTAATGCATCATTTAGCTGATGATATTGAATTTGAAGAGGAAGGAAGTATCGTCAAAATGACTTTCAATATTATTTAAATGATCGAATTTCTTACCGAGGATGTAGTTTTACCTTCTTTTTTATCTGACCTTACAAAACGTTGGATTGATGAAGTAATATGTTCATTTAATAAGGAAAAAGGCGATATAAATTATTTATTTTGTTCAGACGAACAAATTCTTAAAGTTAATCAGAAATACCTTGATCACGATTATTATACTGACATTATAACCTTCGATTACTGTAATGGAATGGTTATTTCAGGTGATCTTATAATTAGTCTGGATACCGTCAAAAGCAATTCTGATAAATTCAATACCCCGTATAATGATGAGCTGCACCGTGTAATGATACATGGTATTCTTCATCTCATTGGTTTCAAAGATGCAACAGAAGATGAAAAGGTCATAATGCGTCAAGAGGAAGATAAGGCTTTATCATTGTTATCAACTTTTCATTAATTTTGCTGTTTATCTAACAGTGAATGAATAATATTTTAACGTATGGATTTTAAGTACGATGTGATTGTCGTCGGGGGAGGGCATGCCGGTTGCGAAGCAGCTGCTGCAGCTGCCAACTTAGGTAGTAAGGTTTTGCTGATTACAATGGACATGGGTAGGTTTGCTCAAATGTCTTGTAATCCGGCTATTGGAGGAATTGCCAAAGGTCAAATTGTTAGAGAAATTGATGCTCTGGGTGGTTATACAGGTATTATTACCGATAAATCATCTATACAATTTCGTATGCTCAACAGATCTAAAGGGCCGGCAATGTGGAGTCCACGTGCACAATGTGACAGGATGGTGTTTTCATCTGAGTGGCGAACCCAACTGGAGAAAATTGACAATGTATTTTTTTGGCAGGACTCTGTCGTTCAATTAATATTTCAGGATAACATAATTAAGGGCGTTAGAACGGCAAATAATGTAGAGTTCTTATCAGAGGCCGTTATTTTAACGACCGGAACCTTCTTAAATGGTCTAATGCACATTGGTTCAGTTACTTCCGAAGGTGGTCGTGTTTCCGAACCAGCTTCTAAAGGTATATCTGAACAACTTTTTGATAGAGGATTCACGGTTGGACGTATGAAAACTGGTACTCCTGTAAGAATTGATGAAAGAAGTATTAATTTTGATAAATGCGAAGAGCAAGAGGGTGATAAGGGTAATTATTTCTTCAGTTATTTGCCTCAATCTGATAATGGGTTAAAGAAGAGAAGTTGTTACATTACTTATACTAATCCTGACGTTCACAAAAAGCTTGAAGAGGGCTTGGATGAGTCGCCGATGTATAATGGAACGATTCAAAGTATTGGTCCACGCTATTGCCCAAGTATTGAAACTAAAATTGTAACATTTGCTGAAAAGGAAAGACATCAATTGTTTCTGGAGCCGGAAGGAGAAACTACCATTGAATATTATTTAAATGGCTTTAGTTCTTCTTTGCCATTACAAACTCAAATAGATGCATTAAAATTAGTGCCTGGATTAGAGGATGTAAAAGTGTTTCGTCCTGGTTATGCAATTGAATATGACTTTTTTGAACCAACACAATTGTATCATACCTTAGAAACAAAAGCCGTATCAAACTTGTATTTTGCTGGTCAAATTAACGGAACAACTGGTTATGAAGAAGCAGCAGCTCAAGGAATGATGGCTGGTATAAACGCACATCAGAAAATTAATTGTAAAGATGAATTTGTTCTTGGTAGGGATGAAGCTTATATCGGGGTGTTAATTGATGATCTGGTTACAAAAGGTGTTGATGAGCCTTATCGAATGTTTACATCTCGCGCGGAGTTTCGTATTCTTTTAAGACAGGATGACGCCGATAGTCGTTTGACGCCTAAAAGCCATCAAATTGGACTAGCATCAAATGATAGGGTTGAGCACCTTGAAAAGAAAATAGAATTAAGAAATTCGGTAATAGATTTCCTAAAAGGATTTAGTGTTAAGCCTAAATTTATCAATGAGTGGTTAATTCAAATGGGTACGACACCTCTCAAGCAGGGAGTGAAATTAATTGATATTCTAATGAGACCTCAAATTGGCATAAACGATTTAATTAAGGGAGTTGAGCCTTTTAGTGATTTTGTGCAGTCAATTAATGAAGATAGGAGGGAAGAGGTTTTAGAATCTGCTGAAATTATTTTAAAGTATTCGGGATATATAAATCGAGAAAAATTATTAGCTGATAAATTTAAGCGTCTCGAAAATTTGAACATTAAAAATAAGTTTGAATACGATTCCATAAAATCATTATCCACAGAAGCTCGTCAAAAATTGGCAAAGATACAACCTGAAACTATTGGTCAGGCAAGTCGAATTTCAGGTGTATCGCCAAGTGATATAAATGTACTACTTGTATTAATGGGGCGTTAATGTTCCACGTGAAACAATTTATATGATTATAGAAGGAAATCTTGTTGATATTTTTAATAGGATTATTTATCCAGGTAAAATTACTGTGGAGAATGATCTTATTGTAAAAGTTGAAAAAACTAATTTAAGTTATTCTAATTATATACTTCCCGGTTTAGTTGATAGTCATGTGCATATTGAGAGTAGTATGTTAGTGCCATCACGTTTTGCAGAACTGGTTGTTCCACGTGGAACGATAGGTGTTGTTTCTGACCCACATGAAATAGCAAATGTACTCGGAGTAAAGGGAGTGGAGTATATGATGGATGATGCTGAAAAGGTTCCTTTAAAGTGTTTTTTTGGTGTGCCATCTTGTGTACCCGCAACTGATTTTGAAAGTGCTGGTAGCAGAATTGATAGCGAAGATGTGGAGTATCTCCTTAAAAAAGGAGCTCCTTTTTTAGCCGAAATGATGAATTTTCCTGGTGTTATTTATAAAGATGAGCAAGTATGGAATAAATTAAATCTTGCACAAAAGTATAAAGTACCTATTGATGGCCATGCGCCAGGTTTAAAAGGAGAAGATTTAGTGAAGTATTCTAAGGGTGGAATTACTACTGATCATGAATCTTTCTCAATTGAAGAAGCCTTAGAAAAGATAAAATTGGGAATTAAAACCCAAATTAGGGAAGGTAGTGCTGCGCGTAATTTTGAAGCTTTACACGAATTAATTGTAAAGGAACCATATAATACAATGCTTTGTACGGATGATAGTCACCCGGATTTGATCATCGCGAAAGGACATATTGATCGATTAATTCGTCTTGGATTAAGCAAAGGATACTCAATTTTTGATATGTATCAAGTAGCTGTAATTAACCCGGTGAAGCATTATAATTTACCAATTGGTTTGCTACGTGAAGGTGATAAAGCTGATTTTATTAGTGTCGATTCCCTTGAATCTTTTAATGTTTTAGCTACTTATATTGATGGAATAAAAGTAGCAGAAGAAGGGGAAGTGTTGTTCGATGTACCCAAAACAACTATAATTAATAATTTTAATTGTGAGCCTTTAAGTAGTAATGATCTCGAAATTAAAGGTCCAACTGCTAATTCCAAGGTGAAAGTAATGGTTGCTGATGATGGCGAATTATTAACTGACGAGTATATATGGGAGACAAATTGTGAGCCTGGAGATAGTTTGCAGTCAAGTGTAAAAGATGATATTTTGAAAATTGTAGTGGTAAATCGTTATTCTACCGCTAAACCAGTTGTTGGATTTATTAAAAATTTTGGTCTAAAGCAGGGTGCTTTGGCGAGTTCAGTTGCCCACGATAGTCATAATATCGTCGCCATTGGTTGTGACGATGAGTCGTTATTGACTGCAATAAATGGAATTATTGAATCTAAAGGAGGTATTATAGCGTGTAATTCTGAAGTGAAAAAACTGCTTAAATTACCTGTTGCCGGATTGATGAGTGCTGATTCTGGTGTCAAAATAGCGCAAGAATACACGGAAATAAATGACTTTGTTAAGCTCATGGGATGTGATATGAAGGCTCCTTTTATGACTTTAGCCTTTATGTCTTTATTAGTTATTCCGTCTTTAAAAATAGGAGATAAGGGGCTTTTTGATGTGAATAAATTCGCCTTTACCAGTTTATTTGTTGATGAAAAGTAGCGCCTCAGAACAAGAAAACAGACTGAAATTATTGGTTCAGTCTCTACCATCTTCGCCAGGTGTTTACCAGTATTTTAGCGAAGATGGTATTATTATATATATAGGTAAGGCTAAAAATTTAAAGAAACGCGTTTCTTCATATTTCTCAAAACAGCATGATGATGGCAAAACAAGGATTCTTGTACGTAAGATCTTTGACATTAAACACATCGTTGTTGATACAGAAGAAGACGCATTATTACTTGAAAATAATTTAATTAAAAAGTACCAGCCGCGATATAATATTCTATTGAAGGATGATAAGTCCTTTCCTTATATAGTGGTAAAAAACGAACCTTATCCACGTGTATTTCAAACAAGGAATTTCATTCGGGATGGTAGCATATATTTTGGACCCTATACCTCTGTTGGTATGGTTAGAACTTTAATTGACTTATTTCGTCAGATATATCCCATACGAACCTGTAAGCATAATTTAAGTAAGGAGAACATCGCCGATGGTAAATTCAAAGAATGCCTGGAGTATCATATAGGTAAATGTAAAGCTCCTTGTATTGGTAAATATGAGGAAGAAAAATACATGGAAAATATCCAGGCCATTAAAGATATTCTTCAGGGAAATATTACTTCTGTGCTTAAGTATATGCATAAGGTGATGATGAATTATGCTGAAAATTTGGAGTTTGAAAAAGCTGAAGAGGTTAAAAATAAAATAGAACTATTAAAAGGGTATCAATCAAAATCAACCGTTGTTAATCCTAAAATTACCAATGTTGATGTATTTAGTATCATTGACGATGATAAAGCCGGCTATGTCAATTTTATCAGGGTTGTTAATGGTGCCATTATTCAATCGCATACCATGGAGTTCAGAAAGAAGCTTGATGAGAATCTATCTGAGATTTTACTTTTAGCTATTACTGAAATTCAAACCCGTTTAAAACTTCTGGCAAGAGAAGTTTTAGTACCCTTTAAAGTGGATGTCGAATTCGAAAGGGTTCAATTTAGTGTACCCAAAATAGGGGATAAGAAGAAGTTAATGGATTTATCTGAACGTAACGTTAAATACTTTCGATTAGATAAACTAAAGCAACAGTCCCTGCATAAGAAGGAGCCTAAAGAAGAACGCTTGATGAAAGTAATGCAATCTGATTTGCGCCTTAAAGTGCTTCCCCGGCATATAGAGTGTTTTGATAACTCAAATATTCAGGGTACAAATCCAGTTGCTGCTTGCGTTGTTTTTCGAAACGGGAAACCATATAAAAAGGATTATCGCCATTTCAATATCAAAACCGTAGAAGGACCCAATGATTTTGCTTCAATGGAGGAAGTGGTTTACAGGCGTTATAAACGTCTTAAAGAAGAGGGACAGGGTTTACCGCAATTAGTAGTCATTGATGGGGGAAAAGGTCAGCTTGGTGCTGCAGTCAAAATATTAAGAGATCTGGATTTGACAGACAAGATTTCTGTTATTGGAATTGCCAAACGCCTGGAAGAAATTTTCTATCCTGGAGATCCTGTTCCTTTGTATCTGGATAAAAATTCAGAGACCTTAAAAATAATTCAACACCTCCGAAATGAAGCGCACCGTTTTGGTATTACATTTCACAGGCAAAAGAGATCGATAAATTTTATCCAATCTGAACTGAATAATATTTCCGGAGTTGGGGACAAGACAATTGAATTATTGTACAAGCACTTTAAGTCATTTAACAATATAAAAGCCGCTACAATTGAAAATTTAGCGTCTGTGGTGGGGAGTGATAAAGCAAATAAAATATATTCATATTTTAATAAAGATAAAATGATTTAAGAATCAGTAAAACAGCACATTAAGACTTTATTGTGTCGTATCATAGAAATAGTCATCTAGCTAAAAAATCCATTGAGCAGTTCTGAAATCATTGTTTCTGATAATGTTTCATCATCAATTGTATATAATAAATCTTTTAGTGACCTTTTATCGTGTTGTACCTGTAAAATTGATTTTGACACTTCTTTTATCAAATTCGAAAAAGATGAATCTGATGCCTTTAAATCACATTCAGTAATTAATCCTTTCGCAACTTTTATACGACTGATGATCCTTACTCCGTTATTCAGCTTGTAGCGCTTGTTTAATTCAAAGTTGGGGCTGTAGCCGTAATTCCATTCCCAAGTATTGTATTTATCTCCAGAAATGGTCTTTATTTGCTCTGTTTCTTTATTTGTAAGAGATAGCTCTGTTGATCCGTTATAATAGTTTAAAAGGGCTTTAAATATGTATTTAACGAAGCTTGGATAATCAAAAGAAGCATCAAGGTGCCTGGAGATATTTGTAACTTCGCTTCTGACTGATTTAACAGCCTTGTCTTTTATTATTAAAGGGTTGTTTTTAAGTGATTTATTTAAAATATCTAAATCAGAACTAAAGAGTAATGTCCCATGGTGCATTACTCGATTCTTGTAAACATGAGAAGCGTTACCAGATACTTTTTTACCTTCCACCTGAATATCATGCCTCTTACCAAATGTTGCGTTGATTCCCAATGAACTGAGTGCAAGAAGAATAGGTTCTGAATATTTGGCAAAATTTACTAATTCACCTTTTTTTCCAGTTTGTATGAAGCAAAAATTTAAGTTGTAATTATCGTGGTAAACCGTGCCTCCGCCACTTAGTCGTCTGTACACAGGTATGTTGTTGTCATTTACATAGCGGTAATTTATTTCTGATAATGTATTTTGGTGTTTACCTACTATGATAGAGGGTGAATTTGTGTATAGAAAAAAGACATCTTTATCAGAATGTCTTAACAGGTATTCCTCAGTAGCGAGATTAAAAGCAGGGTCATTTGTGGTACTTAACAATCCGTTCATTTTTCTTATCTGGTTTGTGATCCCTTATTAAACTTCAATCTTTTGATTTTGTTTAAGGAAATAATGTAGACCAAATGGTCGGTTTTTGATATTTTAATGTGAACTATCTAAAGATATATTGTATTTTCGGTTTTTAAAATTCTATCTATGCGTTTGGTAATTCAAAGAGTTAGTGAAGCTTCCGTTTCAATAGCCGGTCAGGTTAAATCGTCCATTAAACAAGGGTTAATGATATTGGTTGGTATTGAAACAGAAGATTCATCAGGTGATATTGACTGGCTGGTTAAAAAGGCTGTTAATCTGCGTATTTTCGATGATGAAGAAGGGGTCATGAATAAATCTGTTTTAGATGTAAATGGAGGATTATTACTTATTAGTCAATTTACCCTTCAGGCTCGCACTAAAAAGGGAAACAGACCGTCGTATGTGAATGCTGCTGGCCCTGAAATTGCCATACCCTTGTATGAGGAATTTATTCAAAAACTAGAAAAGGAAAGTGGTGTAGAGGTGGGTACAGGAGAATTTGGTGCCAATATGCAGGTCCAACTGATCAATGACGGACCTGTGACAATTATAATCGATTCTAAAAGAAAAGAATAATGGAATTATCAGAAGCTCAGAAGCAGGTTGATAAATGGATAAAAACCTATGGAGTTCGCTATTTTAGTGAATTGACCAATATGGCCATTTTAACTGAAGAGGTTGGTGAATTAGCACGTGTAATGGCACGAAAATATGGTGATCAATCTTTTAAGAAAACAGATCTGGAAGCTGATATGGCTGATGAAATGGCTGATGTGTTATGGGTATTGATATGCCTTGCTAATCAAACAGGGGTTGATCTGGAAGAAGCCTTTGCAAAAAATATGGCAAAGAAAACAGAACGCGATAATACAAGGCATTTAAACAACGAAAAATTAAAATAACAATAACCAGCTGTAGCATAGTTGTCTGCAGCTATAAGCTTTTACAATATGGAAGGATTATTGGACAAGTTCAAATTCAAGCTTTCAGATAAGCAAATACAAGAAGGTATTGAACTTGCAAAACAAGAAGCTAAAACGCTGATACAGGATAAAGATGTGCTAAAACTTCTATTCAACTGTATTGACCTTACCTCCTTAAATACAGAAGATTCTGCCGATGGAATAAGGGATTTCGTGGAGAAGGTCAACGAATTGCCCGCCCATTTTGACTTTGTTCCACAGGTTGCCGCCATGTGCGTTTATCCGGCGTTTGCTGCTGTTTTGAAAAGCGGATTAAAGGATGATAGCATTGGACGGGCAGTTGTTTCGGCTGGCTTTCCCTCATCACAAACATTTCTTGATGTGAAAAAGATGGAAACTGAACGTGCTGTTGATTTTGGAGCAACGGAAATTGACATTGTTCAGTCTGTCGGAGAATTTATGGAAGGTAACTATGAATTTGTGGGAGAGGAGATCAAAGGAATTAAAAGCGTGATGGGAGATGCGCATTTAAAGGTCATTCTTGAGTCAGGAACTTTCACAAAGCAGGAAGATGTATGGACATCGAGCATTATTGCCATGGAATATGGAGCTGATTTCATAAAAACATCGACAGGTAAACAACAGCCTGCAGCGACCTTTGACGCATCATATACAATGCTTTCGGCCATTAAAATGTTTTATGAAGAAACAGGTCATAAAATAGGTTTTAAGCCTGCAGGAGGTATTTCTACTGCCGAAGATGCGTTGATCTACTATTGCCTGGTTAAACAGATTTGTGGGGATGAATGGCTAAATAATAAACTATTCAGGATAGGAGCCAGTCGTTTGGCAAATAACCTGATAAGTGATGTATTTGAACTTGAAAACGGATACAGGAAAGAGATTAAGTACTTCTAATCATAGCCAGAAATAAAAAACGCTTCTTATTCAATGTTTAAATAAGAAGCGTTTCTTTTATGTTGTTGACAATTATTTTTTTCGTTTAAGAGTATAATCAACCATGGTTAATAATGCTGTTTTAGCATCTGAATCCTCATAGCTTGACAGTGTATCCTTAGCTTTTTGTGCATAGGTTTCCATTTGTTCATTAGCGTACTCAATACCACCATTAGCTTTAACAAAAGCAATGATCTCCTGTACTTTCTTTTCGTTTTTATGGTGGCGGCGAATCATTCGAAGAATACGTCGCTGTTCAGTTTTATCCGCATTGTTAAGTGCATAAATAAGGGGCAAGGTTAACTTCTTTTCCTTAATATCGTTACCTGTTGGCTTTCCGATCATGCCGTTTTGCTCATAATCAAACAAGTCATCACGAATTTGAAAGGCGATACCAAGGTTTTCTCCAAAGCTGGCCATATTTTTAAACTTGTCGCCATTGGCACCTACCGAAAGGGCACCTGCTTTAGTACAGGCGGCAATAAGGGTAGCTGTTTTCTTGCGGATGATTTCGTAATAGACATCTTCGGTAATATCAAGCTTACGCGACTTCTCTATTTGAAGTAATTCTCCTTCACTCATTTCGGTTACTGCTTCAGATACAACTTTTAATACATCGATCTGATCAGTTTTAAGTGATAAACTTAAGCCTTTAGACAAAAAGAAATCACCAACTAAAACAGCAATTTTCGATTTCCATAGGGCATTGATGCTAAAAAAGCCACGTCGTTGATAGGTTTCATCTACTACATCATCATGAATAAGAGTTGCAGTGTGCAGTAATTCTATGAGAGTGGCTGAAATATAGCTGGCCTCTGAAATTTCACCATTTAATTTGGCTGATAAAAAGACCAGCATTGGGCGCATTTGCTTCCCTTTGCGGCGCAATACGTAGTTTGTAATTATATCAAGAAGAGGAATGCTGGACTTTAACTGCTCTTTGAAAAAGGGCTCAAACTGCTTCATTTCCTCCTTTATAGGAGCTTTTATAATGGATGTATCTGACATATGTATTGTGTTCTAATACCAATCGTTTTAGATGGATGCCAAATTTAATTATTATTCAGGATTTTTATCCATCATATTGATATTATCTAAATATTTAAATATTTTTGCCCGTTCGTAATACTAATATAACAAGATAGTTATATATTTGCATTTGTAAGTATTTATATAGATAAGCTCCATGATGAAGATTAAAGATTTAGATACGGAGATGCTCGACAGAGCAGCAGGTATGCTTAAAGCAATAGCTCACCCTATGCGAATCGCTATTTTAAGCCACCTGGAAGATGGTAGTAAACTGACTGTTACTGAAATTCACAAATTGCTGAATATCGAACAATCAACCACTTCCCATCATTTGGGAATATTAAAGGATAAAGGGGTACTGGCCAGTGAACGTCATGGTAAGAATACTTTTTATTACCTTAAACACAATAGTTTGCGCAATATTGTTGATTGTGTGAGTAAGTGTACGATTGTAAAGTAAGAATGTAAGAAGTTGATGATATGAAGGCTGATTTATTCAGTCTTTTTTTATTTAGTGAAGATGGCAAAAATACGATTGACTAAGGAGTTTAGATTTGAAATGGCCCATGCTTTATGGAATTATGATGGCTTGTGTAAAAACCTGCATGGTCATTCATACATTTTAAATGTTACGGTGATAGGTGAGCCCATTGCCGATGAAACTAATCCAAAATTGGGTATGGTGATGGATTTTGGCGATTTAAAGCAAATTGTCAACGATGAAATAGTAGATAAATTGGATCATGCGGTAGTTTTAAGTAAAAATGCACCTGCCGAACAACTACTGGCATTACCTCAAATGGGAGAACGACATGAGATAGTGGATTATCAACCAACCTGTGAAAATATGTTGGTCGATTTCGCCGAGCGTATCCGCAAGCGTTTGCCGGCTAATATTAGCCTGTTCAGCCTAAAACTTAATGAAACTGCCACTAGCTATGCCGAATGGTATGCCAGTGATAACGAATAAGCTTGATCGATTTATAAACTCGTTTGTAGCTTAAAAATGGCGAATGATCTGATCATTCGCCATTTTTATTTATCGCAAAATAAGCTGAGCTCTATCGGCCTGCCTCTGATAGCTAATTACTATCTTTAGCAAAAAAACACACGATAGCTATGGCAGAAGAAAAGAAGGATTTGTATTTGTTAGATGCTTATGCATTAATATTCAGAGCTTATTATGCGTTTATACGAAACCCTCGTATTAATTCCAAAGGGTTTAATACATCCGCCATTTTTGGTTTTACCAATTCATTACTGGAGATATTGACCAAGGAAAACCCTTCCCATATAGCTGTTGTTTTTGATCCTCCGGGACCCAATTTTCGTCACGAGGAATTTCCGGAGTACAAGGCCAATCGCGATGCTACGCCTGAAGATATCAAGGCCTCTGTTCCCTATATCAAGCAGTTTATTGAGGCGATGAATATCCCGGTTATAGTCAAAGATGGTTTTGAAGCCGATGATGTGATCGGTACCTTATCGGCTAAGGCATCAGCAGCAGGATTTAAAACTTATATGGTTACGCCTGATAAGGATTATGCTCAGCTGGTAAAGGATAATGTGTTTATGTACAAACCACGCAGTAAAGGTGGTGGAATTGACATATGGGGTATTGATGAAGTAAAAGAGAAATTTAATATTGAAAATCCTTTACAGGTAATTGATATTTTAGCCCTTTGGGGCGATGCTGCCGATAATATTCCCGGTTGTCCAGGAGTAGGCGAAAAACGCGCCAAAGACCTGATTAAAGCATATGGCAGTATTCCTGGGATTTATGAGCATATTGAGGAGTTGAAAGGTAAGCAGAAGGAAAATATGATCAACTTCCGTGAGCAGGTGGAATTATCCTATCGCCTTGCAACAATCAGATTGGATGTGCCGGTTGAACTGGATGTTGAGGCTTTGAAGAAGGAAAAGCCTGATATGGACGCCATCAATCAGCTATTTGATGAATTGGAGTTTAAGAATCTGATCTCGCGGATCAATGCACTGTATGGTACAAAACCTGTTCAGGGCGATTTGTTTGGTATGGCAGCTGCACCTGTTGAAGAAGTAGTCGAAGAGGTGTATACCTCTCGTCAGACCTTAAAGGATGTCATTCATCATTATTACCTGGTTGACGATGAGCAAAAACTGGCTTCTTTAAGAGCGGAATTAAGCACCAAAAAACAGTTTTGTTTCGATACCGAAACAACATCAGTCAATGCCATGGAGGCCGAGTTGGTAGGTATGTCATTTTCATGGAAAGCCAATGAAGCATATTATGTTCCTGTAATGGTTAATGGTCAGGTTGATAGTTCTGTTGTAGCTTCATTTAAAGCAGTTTTTGAAGATGCTGCTACAACTAAGATCGCGCAAAACCTGAAATACGATCTACTGGTATTAAAAAACTATGGTATTGACGTAAAGGGGGCGTTTTTTGATACGATGGTAGCGCATCACCTCCTGTACCCTGGTATGAAGAATGGTATGGACTTTATGGCCGAAACTTACCTGAATTATACGCCGATATCCTACGAATCAATTGTTGGACCGAAAGGGAAGAAGCAAAAGAACATGCGTGATATTGCCCAGGAAAACATTCTTGATTATGCCGCTGAAGATGCTGATATCACTCTGCAACTGGCCGAAAAGTTCCAGGAAGAACTAAAGGGCAGTGATGTTGAAAAACTTTTCTACGATATTGAAATGCCATTGATTGATGTTCTCGCTAATATGGAATTTGAAGGCGTTAAGCTGGATGACGGTGCTTTAAAGGATTTTGCGGAAAAACTGCGCGAACAGATCATCGATTTGGAGAAAAAGATCGAAGAGCTGGCTGGTATGCCATTTAATATATCAAGTCCCAAACAGGTGGGGGAAGTATTGTTTGAGCATTTAAAAATCGATGCAAAAGCGAAAAAAACCAAAAGTGGGCAATATAGTACGGGTGAAGAGGTTCTGCAAAAACTTAAAGATAAGCACGACATTATTCCTGCTATTCTGGAATACCGTGGTTTGGTGAAGCTGCTGAATACCTATGTGGAAGCCTTGCCAAAACTGATTAATCAGAAAACCGGTAAGATTCATACCAGCTATAGTCAGGCTACCGTGGTAACAGGTCGCTTAAGCTCTAATAATCCTAACCTGCAAAATATTCCTATCCGCGACGAAAACGGAAAAGAGATTCGTAAAGCCTTTACAGCATCAGATGATGAGCATGTATTCCTATCGGCTGATTACTCGCAGGTTGAATTGCGTCTGATGGCACATTTCAGTAAAGACAAACATTTGATTGACGCTTTTAACCGGGGTGAAGATATTCATGCTGCAACTGCTGCCAAAATATTTAAGGTACCCTTGGAAGAGGTAACAAGTGATATGCGTCGTAAAGCCAAAACAGCCAACTTCGGTATCATCTATGGTATTTCTGCCTTTGGATTAGCTGAACGTCTCACAATATCACGCAAGGAAGCCAAGGAAATCATAGATGGCTATTTTGATAGTTTCCCCGGAGTGAAAGAGTTTATGGATGGTAGTGTGGCCAAAGCGAGGGAGAACAACTATGTTGAAACACTGTTTGGTCGTAAGCGTAACCTGAGTGATATTAACTCAAGAAATGGTGTTGTGCGCGGTATGGCCGAAAGAAATGCTATCAATGCGCCAATTCAGGGCACTGCTGCTGATATCATTAAGCAGGCAATGGTCAATATCCAGGAACGCTTTAAAAGTGAAAAAATAGCCTCTAAAATGATTCTTCAGGTACATGATGAATTGAACTTCGACGTTATAAAATCGGAAGAGGAACAGGTGAAGACCATCGTGAAAGAAGAAATGGAAAATGCCATCAGCTTGTCTGTACCCTTTGATGTGGATATGGGTGTGGGTGTTAACTGGCTTGAAGCACACTAGGATGGTTGCATGTCAAATAGTTGAATTTAAGGTCGCTTAATTTATTAATCATCTATTGAACTGTCTAATTTAAAATGGTTTATAGGTTAACGAGGTGCATTATTTGATTCGGCTTGTTGATACTAAATGAGTATCTGGATAGAATTTGATCCCACACTCAAAAAAACTCACCTTTCAGCGTCAAAAGAAGGATAGACCCGGGAATGATCCTCTGATCTGAATAGTTTTGTTCTATTTTACAATAATGCTTTCGAGTATGTAAATAATGCGAAAATTAAGCAAGTTTATGCGCCAAATGTCTTCGGTAATTTAATAAAGCTTCTTCGGTAGTTCTTCGGGATTTGTTCGGAACACCTTCGGATCAACCTCGCCGACAGCGAGGTTGATCCGAAGATGTCCCCTGAAAGCCTTGAAGCAGTTAGCATCCAGGTCGGTGACGCTAGGGAAGAATGATATTTTATATTTAGATAAATAAGATATAGTTACCCACCCTAAAATTGGATTGGTTTTATCGCATCCAACTGTTTTTGCTTAATCGGTATCAGAATCTGATTCTTAGTTGTTTTAAAACGACAATTCAAGCAATAATAACTTCTTTATCCCGGGATTTTCCGATATTACATCAGTCAAACCAGCCGTTTTTATGAATGAGACAATTAGCATAGGTGTTTTTGATGTGATCATCTTCCTGGGGGTTATACAGGGCATTTTTTTATCCTTCATGTTGCTAAAAAAAGCCAGGCATGAAAACCAGTCTAAGCTCTTGCAGGGTTTATTATTGCTGTTTTTGTCATTAACGATTCTTGAGGAGCTGCTCAATAATACCGGTTATATTGTTCAGGTTTTACCTTTATCTGATTTTTCAGAACCCATGAATTTCACCTTTGGTCCCTTGTTTTACCTGTATTGTAAAGAAGTAATAAACCATGATAAATCACCGAAAAAATGGCTGCATCTCCTCCCGGCAGTGTTTTGGCTATTGTATATGACTTTCTACTTTATTCAGCCCGATGCACTTAAGTACAACTCTTATCTGGAGACCAAACATCCCGAATGGGAGTATATGAATGTGGATCGGATTTATCCAGATGATCCGCTGGGCCTGAGAAACTTTGTCAATGAAATGACGTTGATTCATTTTATTGTTTATATCATATTGTCATTGTCATTAATAATTAGGAAAATAAGGGTTCTTAAACAATCCATTGTATTCCCTAAGAACGAGGTGCTCCGCATGTTACGTAATACCATGCTTCACTTTCTTATTATTGTATTGATATTTACGGGCACGAAATTCTATTTTGGTATGGATAGCGATATAGGCAGTTATTTTATAGCTACTTATATTGCCTTCATGTTCTTTATAACTTCTTACCAGGTTATGCAAAGATCATCCTATTTTGATACGCCGCATTTATTTCCGGAACTATCATTTGCGAAATATCAGCGTTCGTCGCTGAATGAGGCCGATAAAGAACGTATTTTATCAAAACTGAGGATTATACTGGAAGAGGAGAGTTATTTCAAAAATAACCTTGTATCGCTGTCGGGACTGGCAAAAAGCATTCATGAAAATAAGCATCATGTTTCGCAGGTGATCAATGAGAAATATGAGAAAAACTTTTTTGAGTTAATAGCCTGGTACCGGGTACGTGAAGCTTCGCAGATCTTAATCGGCGATAAAGAAAGGAAACTGACCATTGAAGAGATAGCCGACAGGGTTGGATATAACTCCAAATCCTCTTTTAATTCTGCCTTTAAACGTTATACAGGTCACACTCCATCAGAATTCAGGCAACTTAATAAGGATTCATAAGGTATAATAAATCAGATATTTAACTTTTTGTGCGATGTACGAGCCGTTCATATCGAACGACCCGATGAACGGCTCAGTCGTTAAAATGCGTATGTGCATGGTAGATTTGCTTTGTCATCAAAAATGAATTAGAAATGGAAAAGCAGGTAACGACTCAAAAAGAACGATTGTATTATATTGATTGGCTAAGGATTATACTTATAGTCAGTGTCTTTTTATTTCATATAGGAATGGTGTTTAATTCATGGGACTGGCACATCAAAAATGAGGTGACTTTTGCGCATAAGAGTACACTCTGGTACATAATGGAATATCTTGGTCAGTGGCGCATGCCTTTACTGGTATTGGTTTCAGGAGCAGGTACTTTTTTAGCATTAGGAACGAGAAGTGTCAAACAGTATTTATCAGAGCGTTTCAAGCGTTTGTTTATACCTTTGACAGCGGGCATCTTTGTGTTGGTACCTGTGCAGGTTTACCTTGAGCGAGCCGGTCAGTACAGTTCATTAATGGATTATTATCCACACATGTTTGACGGTATCTATCCGGTTGGAAACTTTAGCTGGCACCATTTGTGGTTTATCGCTTATTTGTTCTTCATTGCTTTGGTAGTTTCTCCTTTTCTTAAATATATGAGGAGCAGTCGCTTTAAAAACCGTATTGAAAGTATTACTCCGCTTATTGCCAAACGATTTGGTGCCAACATATTCTTAGTACCAATAGTGATATCGCAACTAATACTGCGACCATATTTTCCTGATAATACGCATGATCTTATTAACGACTGGGCTGCAATGGCTTATTATATACTGTATTTCCTGTCGGGTTATATTATTGTTTCTAATGCCCGTTTAATGGAAAGTATTGAGCAACAAAGACGCATTTACCTGGTAGAATCAATACTGGCTGCAGTTATCATGTTTGTTATTCCATACCAAATGGGATCGGAAGCATTGGGAAGGCTTGTGTGGCGATTGGCAAGCTGTACACTTGCCTGGACTTGTGGTTTGGCAGCCTTAGGTTATGCACGCCGGTACTTGAATTATAACACGCCGTTCAGGAAAATAGCCAATGAAGCCATTTACCCCTTTTATCTAATTCACCAGCCTGTTATTGTATTGTTCGCTTATTATATAGTTAGTTGGGATATAGCATTGATATGGAAAGCAATAGCGATTACCGTATTATCTTTTAGTTCAACTATTATATTGTACTGGTGCGTAGTTCGCCCATTTAATTTGATGCGTATACTGTTCGGCATGAAGCCTAAATCGAAAGCGCCATCATTTGAATTATCGAACAGGGAACTGAAATTAAAAGCGCAAAAGGTGAGGGGTTTGTGAGGCTGTTCGATTAATGATTAATGGTTTACGATGTTGGATTTAAAACGTATTGACAAATTATAAGATTACCTGTTTATAAAAGTCTTGGATAATTAATACCTTAAACGAATAAAAATAACCAGGCCAACTAATTATGAAGAAGTTTTTAATTATTAACGGACATCCTGATAGTGAGAGTTTATGTTTTGAACTGGCGCGGCGCTACAAGGCTGGGGCAGAAAAGGCTGGTAAGAATTGTGAGCTTATTAACCTTTGTGAATTAGAGTTTTCACCCATATTAAAGCATGGGTATCGGCAACGTACGGATTGGGAACCTGATCTGATAAAGGCCTGGCAGGCTATCAAAACAGCTGATCACCTGGTATTTGTTTATCCTACCTGGTGGGGTACACAGCCTGCGTTACTCAAGGGTTTTATTGAACGCGTTTTTCTTCCTGGTTTTGCTTTTGGATATCGGAAAGATTCAGTTTGGTGGGATAAATTGTTGAAAGGTAAAAGTGCACGCCTGATAGTAACGATGGATACCCCTACGTGGTATTATCGTTTAATATACAAACAACCTGGCCATAATGCCATGGAAAAAGGTGTTCTGAATTTCTGTGGTGTTAAGCCGGTCAGGAAGACTGTTTTTTCACCGGTTAAAGGCTCTGCTACAATAAAGCGGGAAAAATGGCTGGCTAAGGTAGAAGATCTGGGGAAGAGGGATTAAAAAACGATAGCGCAAAATTTGATACTTTTCCTGGGCCATTAAATAGAAACGTATTAACGCATTATCTCAACTTATTATTAAGAAATAGAAAGTATTTTCATAAAGCTTATGTTCTGCTTTTTCATTTACTTTTAACTAACCAATTGTATATATGGAGATTGTTTCCTTAGCAAATTTTAGCTTTGAACAGTTATTTAAAGCTTTTAGTGAAGCATTTAAAGATTATGACTTCCAACTATCTAAGATAGAGTTGAAAAATATGCTGCAAAGACGTGGATTTGAGGCTGGTCTGTCTTTTGCTGCAGTTGAGGATAATGCTATTGTTTCATTCACCCTCAATGGTATTGGTCGGTTCAATGGTATAAAAACAGCCTATGATACTGGCACGGGTACCATACCTTCGTTCAGGGGGAGAAGTCTGGCCACACAAATATTCGAGTTTTCACTGCCTTACCTTAAGAAGGCGGGTATTAAGCAATACTTGCTTGAGGTATTACAACATAATGCTAAAGCCTGCAAGATCTATAAGAATATTGGTTTTAAAGTGAGTCGTGAGTTCAATTATTTTGTGGCTGATAAAGCCGCTGTTCAAGTTATCGAAAGGCCCAATAATGGATCACTTTCAATAAGAATAATTGATGTTGATCAATGCAGCTCATTGACTGATCAGATGGAGTTTACTCCCTCGTGGCAAAATAGTTTTGAAGCTATTGACAGGCAAGTTGACAAGTTTACAGCCATTGGAGCTTTTATTGATGAAAAGCTCGTTGGTTATTGTATTACAGAATTATATGCGGGTGATATCACCCAATTACTGGTGCATGCTGATCACAGACGAAACGGAGTTGGGACATTACTATTAGAAAGGGCTTTGGAGTGTAATAAGCACAATGCAGTAAAAGTGATAAATACTGATATTGATTGTCATTCACTCACACATTTCCTGGCGACTTTCTCTATTGCTGTAAGCGGTAAGCAATATGAAATGATAAAAAAACTGGATGATTAAGACTGTTATAGTAAGTTTTTAATAAATCAATGTAAAGTATTACTAATTAACCAGACACACATTCAAATTTAAAATATCTATGAAGAAAACAAGTATTCTTTTGCTCCTGATCATTTCAATTATCGGGGTAATGACCTTAAGTGGTTTAAAAGCCGCAAAGCAGGATAAAGCAAGTATACCGGCTAATTCATATATCATTGTCAGAACACTTGAAATATACGGCATGAAACCATCGAGTATGGTAACTATTTATGAGGATGGCACCGTTGAGAAAACAGCTCTTGGAAAACTAAATGCCGGTAAACCAGAAGAGAATCTTCTGATTATTCATGAAAAAATCAGTGAAATAGAAAGTAAAGGGTATACCTTGGAATCAACTACAGGAGGAAATTCGGATAATGTTATTTGCACCACTTTTATTTTTAAAGAGATTGAATGATGGTATCATACTGGTTAAAGTATTACAATATAATTTGATGATAATAACCTTGGATTTAAATACTTGCCATTACTTCTAATAAAATATATTAGTAAGTAGAAGACATCTGCTGTGAAGGATTTATTTGTAATACATACAGTTATTTTATGAATTAAATAGGTTTTGTAATAATTAGGTAATCAGATGATAATATATATATTCGTGTATTTATGATATAGACGATAGTTTATATGTTTGGTATAGAATTTGTTATTGTATTGCTTTAACTTATGCCTAATACTATGATTAAACTATTTAAATGTTATTGTTTATTAACTTGTTTTCTTCTTTTAAACTGCCAGGTACTTGTATCTCAACCGGCATTAAATATTAAACAAGATTCAGCGTCACGTATTCTGACGGAAAACTCACCTGATTGTATATACGTTCATACCGATCGTGAAATCTATTCTGTCAAAGACTCTGTCTGGTTTAAGGTTTATTTAACAGAGTCGCAGACTAACTTCCAATGTGCCGGTATAAGAAGTGTTTATGTTGAATTATTGGATGAATCAGATAGTATTGTCCATAGGAATGTAGTTAGAATAGATAATGGCTACGGGAAAAGCGATATGGATTTATCCAAAAGCGAATTAAAGGAGGGAAACTATTTATTACGTGCCTATACAGAGTATCAGCAAAATTTTGGTAATGAATTCTTCTTTAAAAAGAAATTGTTAATTATTGATGTTGCCAATAACACTGTTATAGGCTCTAAAGTTGCTGTAAATAATGTCTCTGCATCTGCCAATGGTAATATTGACTTTCAGTTTTTACCAGAAGGGGGATTTCTGATCAATGATAAAGCGAATACTCTGGGCTTTATTGCTCGAACACAGGACGGTAGGCCGATTGAAGTAAAAGGTTGGATAAGGAATAGTAATCGTAATAAACTGATACGATTTGAATCAGTGCATGACGGTATGGGTAAAACAATGCTGATACCACAAAAAGGAGAAAAATATTATGCCGTATTGGATAATTACAAAGATCTGGAAATTGAATTACCTCAAGCGATCGATGGTGTGAAGTTTACGGTAGGTAAAAGAAGAGAGAAGGAAATACATGTTAAGTTAGTTAGTTCAAATTCCAAATACAGAAAGCTATACCTCGTAAATACCGCAAAAGGTCTGGTAACCTTTGCTGTGCCAATTGAAATGAATAAAGATGAGTTTGATCTTCGGATTTCAAAGGAACAATTCTTAATGGGAATTAACGAACTTACTCTGACAGATGACACAATGAAACCTTTGGCAGAGAGGTTAATTTTCATAAAAAACGAATCTTTACTAAATATTGAATTACATCCGGAAAAGCTTGATTATGCAAACAGGGAAAAGGTAGATATTGAAATTTCAACAATGCTTAATAATGAAAGTGTTGCTTCAAACCTTTCTATTACTGCTATTAACGCCAATCAAGTCAGGTCATTAGAAGAATATCCTCAAAATATACTCTCATATTGTTTATTGGATTCTGAGCTTAAAGGAATGGTTTTTAATCCATCATATTACTTCAAAGACAATGGTATTGCAACGAATGAAAAGTTAGATCTTTTAATGCTGACACATGGATGGAGAAATTATAACTGGAATAACTTAAGAGATACACTTGAAAGCATTACACATGCAAAAAAATATGGATTAGAGATACAAGGAAAAGTAAAAAGGCTTTTTTCAAATAAAGGAATTAAAAGAGGAGATATAACACTATTTCTTAGTAATAGGAAGTACAATCAATTTGAATTGTGCCACTCATCAACTGATAGTTTAGGACTGTTTAAATTTAGTAATTTGAATTATTATGATTCAACTCAAATGTTTATTCAAGGGTTGAATCATCACGGTAAAAAAAGTACTGAGATAGTAAATGTTTCAGCTTTAATCAATCCACCAAAAGTTTTTTCAAATCATTGTTATTATACAATGTTTGATGGTGTTAGTAATCAACATTTTAATCGTATGGCTGAAGAAAGGGAGAGGGTGGATCAGGCCTTTTTTCCGGAAAAGTATACGAAGATGATTGACGAAATTAAGGTGAAAGCTGAATTTAAGAAACACGTAGAAGCAGTTGATGGTCATTTTAGGTTATATGGTGAGGCGGATCGGGTTTTTGTTGTAAAAGATGAAGACTTTATGTACATGAATGTTATGCACTATATTGATGTAAAATGGCCGTCGTTTTCAAGGTTCTCGTCTGGATTTGGCACATATGAGGATATTGATAGACAGGTAGATGAGGTGGGTGAGGCTGCCATTGGAGACGAAAGCAGACACGATAGATATAGAAGTTCTAGAAGATTGATTTTATTAGATGGTATGCCTGTTGATTCAGAATTTATTAATACTGTACCTATGTCAACTATTGATAAGGTTGAGTTCGTTGATCCTTCTAAATCAGCTATTTTTGGTGTACGTGGATATAAAGGAGCACTTGCAGTCTATACTAAAAAGGGAAGTGTTATTTCATCTGATAATGATTACCTGAAAGGTGCGATATTCCAAAAGCTTAAGGGCTATTATAAAGCGCGTGATTTTTATAGTCCAAAATATACTAATGAAGAGGTTGATATCCCAGATCATCGGGCAACACTATATTGGAATCCTGAGGTCATTACAAACAACGATGGTAAAGCTAAAATTTCATTTTATACTTCTGATGATCGGGCACCAGTCTGTATTTATATTGAGGGATTAAGTGAGAATGGTAAACCTGGGGTTGGTTTTATAAGGCTGAATATGGGAAGTCATTCGGATCTGACACAGTTGAGTGATTAACCCTTATAAGGCATTTTCCTACTATGACCCATTTGAATGACAGGCTATAAAGAGATGATAATAGTTGTGCATTACAGGGCGAATTTTTTAGTTGCTTATATTTAAAATAGCAGTTTGCTGTAACAATTAGATGTAATGATAAAAGCAACCATTCAAAAAATATTACATCTTTAAGTAAGAATGTAAAACCTCTGACTATGAAAACACTACAATTTTTACTGATGCTAACGGCAATTGGCTTTTCTATGATAAGCTGTGATAGTTCTGCTGAACGACCACAGTTTGAGCTGGACTTGCCCGATGAAATACCAGACGATAATTATTTGATTTATTCAGCTGTGTTTGATGAGATGTATGAATCTGATAAAATTGTAATAGCCCAAAGTTCACAAACAAATCTATGGCTTGAGAAAGATAATTCCTTTCATGAAATGCTGCTTAAAAATAATCCGGGTTTTGATTCTTACTTACTGACTGATTTAGCATACCAAAACAGTGAGTCCCTCTTGTTTGAAAACAAGTTCCTGAACCACAACCAGGAATTTGCACTTATCACTTCAGATGAGTTGAAATATATTTTTAACGGACAGGATATTAATGACTCCTGGAATGAATATTACAAGTCGCATGATTCCAATGGTTATATGCGCTTAACACAGATAGGTTTTAATAAAAACAAAACACAGGCTGTATTCGAGTTTTCACATCATTATGCCAGCCTGGGAGCTGGAGGGTTTATCATATACCTGGTTAAAGAGGATTGTAGTTGGTTGATAAAAGATATTGTTTATACCTGGGTATCATAAATTATTGAATATGGGCGAGCGTGGCTATAAGGAGGGGTTGATTGTTTAAGTGATTGACAGATTATTTGAAACAAAATGCAACCTATGTGCTCAAAACGAGTATGATACCAGATAAACTTCATTTTATCTACCAATGGAAAAAGAATTAACCGAACAAGAGGCTGTAGATCAAATCTACAATTTTGCCGCTAACCTGATGGTCAACGAAAAAAAGAATGCTAGCGAAACCCGTGCTGCATTGGTTGAGCAAGGCTTAAGTGAAGATGTTGCAGGTACTGTTGTGAAAAATTTACAAAGCCAGATCTCTGATGCTAAGAAGAAGCGCGCCAATAAAGATATACTCTGGGGAGCCATATGGTGTGTTGGAGGAATTGTAGCCACAGCTGCTGAAATTGGCTATATTTTCTGGGGTGCCATCGTTTTTGGAGGCATTCAGCTAATACGCGGACTGATTAATTCGCAAGGTGATTAGCAGTATAGGATATAAGCAAAAAAAAGCGCTTACCACCTGGTAAGCGCTTTTTTTTGATAAGCTTTCTGCTTGTTAGCTTTTCTTTGAAGTAGCACGTCTGTCACCAGCATGGCTGACAACTGTGCCATCCAATAAACCATTGTACTGGTTCATGTCTTTAAACAGCTTTTTAGCTTCTTCCAATTCTATATCTTTCTGTAAGCTGGCTTTAATGGCTCCTTTTTGGTAGTAGTAACGCTTGGTTATCTCCATTACCATTAACTCCTTAATTTCGTCCTCAAATTGGCGCATATCCTTTTCTACGTCCAACTTCAACAGCTCTTCCATGGCTGTAAAGTCGTCTTTGGATTTTTCATAGTAACCTTCGCGCCTGGCTGTTTTTACTAATTCTTTGAACTTCTCCTGAGATAATGATTCGTATCTGAAGTCTTCTTTCGACTTGACAAATTCAACGAAATCATTGTATACACCTTCAGTAATAGTAAATGATTCAGGTGCTTCTATTGTTTTGTTTTTTAATACAAACTCTGTTGCAAAGTCAAAGATCATGCTTTGTACTACCAAAGCAAATGTTACATTGGCATACTTAGGTGATGTTACTTTGATATCCGGTGATATACCGCCACCATCAAAAACAGAACGTCCGTTTAAGGTTTTGTATTCACTGATCAGTGAGTCGGCAACCAAACCAACAGCACCATCTTCATCGCGGTGGGTATAGTCCAGGGCCTGAATGCATCGACCAGAAGGAATATAGTATTTGGCTGTCGTTACTTTTAATTTGGCGTTATAAGATAAGTTACGGGTTGTTTGTACCAGGCCCTTACCAAATGAGCGCTGTCCGATAACCACTCCACGGTCAAGGTCTTGAATAGCACCTGATACAATTTCAGAAGCAGAGGCTGAACCACGACTTATCATCACGGCAAGGGGCATAACCGTATCAATTGGCTCACGCATGGCTTTGTATGTTTTGTCCCATTGTTTTACCTTTCCACGAGTGCTTACCACTTCCGAGCCCTTAGGAACAAATAGGTTAACAATTTTTACAGCCTCGTCTAACAAACCTCCCGGGTTGGCACGTAGATCCAAAACAATGCTTTTAGCTCCCTGGTTATCACGCAAATCAAGAAAAGCTTTTTCAATTTCGCGCGAGCAATCCTGGGTGAAGTTATTTAACTGGATGATACCTGTTTCGTCGTTTACCATACCGTAATAGGGCACAGGGTTAATAGAAATCTTTTTGCGTTCCAGCTCAATGTTAATTGGTTTTTCAGTGCCTGGACGCTCTACCTTGATTTTTAATTCGGTGTTGGCAGGACCTTTTAGATTATCGCTAACATCCGGCGTATTTTTGCCAACCATATTCTTACCGTCGATTTCAAGAATTTTATCACCTGCTTTTAATCCAGCCAATGCTGCCGGAAAACCTTCGTATGGCTCGGCAATTACAACATATTCTCCACGCTTTGAAATCAATGAACCGATACCGGCATATTCGCCTGTCGTCATAAAACGAAAATCCTCCATATCAGACTCAGGAATATAAGTGGTATAAGGATCAAGCGATTCCAGCATGTTGTTAATCCCTTCGGTGATCAGTTTCTCAGGGTCAGTTTCATCAACATAGTAGCTGTTTACTTCGCGAAAGAGCGTATAGAAAATATCGAGGTTTTTAACGACTTCGAAGTTGCGTTTATCATCGTTAAAACTGTAAAGTCCTAACATCATCACCATTACAAGCGAAACACCTGTAATCCATCTTACTTTACGTGTTCTCAAAAACTTATTCATATTCTGTCTTTATTATTTTTTACCTGAGTTTAACGGTCTTTTTCTGCATTTAACTAAGACCTTACCATAGCGTGGTTCACAAAGTTAATATTTCATACAAAAGAATCAAGTTGTTAGCTTGATGAGGGGCGGGACTTTAACTTATTATTAACCAATCAGGAGGGAAGAAAGTTCAAAATTGTTGAATTGTACTACTATTGAAATGCACATTCAATTACATACTCCAACATTTAAATACCTCACATGATATATCGAACAGCTCTGGATCCAGACCTATTCTCCTTTTCCCAAGGACTTAAAACGGCAACTTACTGAATTACCATCTTCATCGGTGATAAGTAGAGTGTGCCAGCCTTTTTCAGGGGTAATGGCCATTTGATGGTGATGTATTGTCTGACCCAGATACTCATTATCCATGTGCCAGAACAGGTAAGAAGATGCTTTTTGGTGTGTGGCTTTACAAATAATTCGTCCGAGGCTGCCGTCTATTTCTTTGGGAACATAGAGCAATGCGTTGGCTTGCGGGTAAATGATTTCAATGACTTTTTGTTGCTCGAAACAACCGTTTTTAAATGCAGGCAATGGCTTGTATAGCGGGTCGCGAAACTGGTAATACCAGGCCATTACGGGTGGCAATACAAACCAACTCTGGTGTTGCATTTTGTCAATTGGGTAGCAGTCGGCATTAACCCTGTATTTTTTATCGGCGCTTAAATGGACCAACTGATGATAAGGGCATACGGGTGCATCATGTTCAATATTAGGAATATAAACTGTGTCGATCTGATTGCAGAACTGGGATGCCTTATAGCCGCTTTGCCTGCAAATGGCTGTTTGTTCCATGTCGTCATATGGTTTCATAAACCAGCTTGTGGAAGGCAGTTGACGGTATAATTCGAACAGGATGGGAGCAGCCGCACTTCCGCCAATGATGCCGGGACGACCTTCACCGCTTGCATTACCAACCCATACTCCAACCGTATATTCGGGTGTTACACCAACGGCCCAGGCGTCCCTGAAGCCAAAACTGGTGCCTGTTTTCCAGGCTATTTTGCGCCCTGATGAAAAGTTTTCCCACCCGGTTTCTTCCACAGGTCTTTGTACATTGGTTAAAGCCTCAAATGTGTGGTAAACCGATGCTGCTGAAACGACCTTCGGGTTATAATCAAGTTCCGGAAGCGGTTTTATGTCAGTTGGCATTAAATGAGCAGGATGAAAATCATACTTATCGTATTGAGCTGATTCGGTAGTATAAGTCAACAGGCAACGTGCCATGGACGAATATACAGATGATAGTTCATATAAAGACGTTTCAGCGCCTCCCAATATTAACGACAGGCCATAGTGTGAAGCCGGCTTATTGATGGAAGTAATTCCCAGTTTTCGCAGTAAAGCATGAAACTTTTGTGTTCCATAATCTTGCTGGAGTCGAACAAATGGCACATTTAGTGATCGGGACAATGCAGCATGAGCAGGTACTGCTCCATCAAAGCGTTTATTATAATTTTGTGGTGAAAAATCGCTGTAATAGGTTGGTATATCAGCCAGGAGCATATGGGGTAAAATCAAACCGTCATCGAGTGCAGCAGCGTAAAGAAAAGGTTTTAGGGTGCTGCCTGTACTTCGTTTAGCCTGGATAATATCCACATCGTGGCCGTAACCATGTGTGTTAAATGAAGAATTACCAACATAGGCAATTACCTGTCCTGACTTGTTATCAATAATAATGGCCGCGATATTATGTATTTCATTATGTCTGTTTATACTATAAAAATTATTAACAATCTGCCTGGCTTGCTGTTGAAGGTTTTTATTCAAGTTGGACTTGAAGCTACTGGCGCTATGTTTTTTTATCAGGGTATTCAGCAGGTGAGGGGCATCCTGGGGAAGAGGCAGCGGTTTGTCGGGAAGGGGTTCAGCACAAGACAGGTAGTATTCTGTCGAATCAATGATGTTATTGACAAGTAGTTTTTTGAGTAGAAAATTCCGTTTGCGCTGCAATGCATCGCGGTTTTTGCCAGGGTGGATCATCGATGGAGCATTTGGCAATACGGCCAGTAAGGCAGATTCACTCCATGATAGTTGATGCACCGATCGTCCAAAATATCGCCATGCAGCAGCCTCTATTCCAACAACATTGCCACCAAAAGGAGCGTGGGCGGCATACAAATTTAAAATCTCATTTTTCGAAGATCTTAGTTCAAGTCGGGTTGCCTGTATGGTTTCAATTAATTTGCTTTTTATGGTACGCTCGCGTTTAAAGGCCAGTCTTATAACCTGCATGGATAGTGTGCTGCCACCGCTTTTAATCTTGCCCGCTGACAGGTTTTGCCAGCTTGCCCTCAATAAGGATACGGGATTGAACCCGGGGTGATAACGAAAATATTCATCCTCAAAATAAATGATGGATTGCTCAAATTTATATGGAACGGAGTCGCCTGCTTCGAAGCGCCACTGACCATCGCGGGCAATATGTGCAGATAGCAATTCTCCATTGCCGGAGTTGATGATGTAGGAGTAGGGTGTGTCAAATAGTTTGGAGGGCAGGCAAAAATAATAGCTTAGTGCCAACAGTGCTAAACCAATCCATACCCATTTCCTTTTGTTTTTGATAAAAGCCATTTTCATGACCTTCAAAATTATAAAACCTGTCAGGTTTGCCAAACCCGACAGGTTTAAATGTGATAGTGCTGTTACAGCTTAGCTACAAGAGTAAATAGAAAGCTTTGTCCGGGAGCATAAATAGCCTGATCAGTTCCTTTAACAGATCGTGTAAGATGCTCGTAATAGCTTTCATCAAACAGGTTATTGACCGAAGCGCTCAGCTCCAAATGTTGGTTAACGCTATAATTCAACGACAGATCAAGAACGGTAAATGAAGGTGTTCTTGTCTCTCCAAAACTACGGGCAATTCGATTTTGCTCAAGTACATGTCGTATGCTTACTTCGGGGCTTAGCTTATTGTTAAAATAATGACCACCTAGTAAATACCTTAGGTCCAATGGTGGTATTTCAGGCAATGCTTCATCTGTATCGTCGTTTTTACCGTAAGTGTATGCTATGCTGAAACGATGCCGTAGCCTGGCAGGTAATTTTTGCAACCACACAGCTTCAAAGCCCGCCAGCCTTGCATTATCGATGTTTATAAATTGGCGAACACCCGGACTGCCAGGCATTTTGGGAGAAATATCATCTCTTATTTCTGATGATATATAGTTGTTCATCAATGCTATAAAACCTGTTATCTTTATCTTTGATGAATGGTCGCCATAGCTGAAACTCAAATCAACCTGATTATTTTGTTCAGAACCTAACTCAGGATTTCCAAGCATCTCATAGGGGTCAACCCCAACAGGTAGAAAGTTGATATAGCGTTCTGTTAAACTGCCGCTTCGATGGGCATGGCCCAGCCATAGTTCGGCACTGAATTTTGAACCCAGGCGATGTGTTGCGCCAAAGCTGATTGCCGGATTGATAGTTGTTGAGGATAGCTCATTGTAAAATGATGAAAAATTAGCATCCGGATCATCGGCATCGGCTTTATTGTATTCTATTCGCGCCGAGTATACTAAATTCCATTTATCCAATGATTGCGTGAATTCAGCAAAAGCAGAAGCTTTGTTGATAAATGCATCCTGCCACACATTGTCGTAAACGGTATTTCCCATATTAGGCCCCATCAAAAAATGTCTGCTACGCTCACCTTCGGCTTTGTCTGCGCGAAAATCTATACCTGCGTATAGTTGATTCGTGTCAAATAGCCAATGACCTTCTGTTCGTCCTCCATAATTATAGGTTTTGGCGGCTGTTTCGGCATTGACCATTCGTGGGTCCAGCTTCTTATTGAAATTATCCATGAGGTGATCAACATAAGTCAAATAAATGCTAGTGTTCCATTCTTTAAGTTTCTTCTTAAAACGGATGGAATGATGCAAACTACCCAGCCATGTATCATCTTTGCGGAGATCCATCGGCAGTGCCGGAAAATCAACATCTGAAGCGTAGTTATGGCTTGCATTGAGACGAAGGACCTGGTTCGTGCCTGCCCTGAATGCCATTGAGGTACCAATATTATTTCTCGAGAATGATGAAAGTACTGTGTTTCCATCACCATCTTTGTAATTATCACCGCTTGAGTGTGAACCATACACTTTTATATCATGCGATTGACCATTAAAACCAAACAAGCCTTCGCTACGATAAATAACGCCGTTGCTTTCATAGCTGCCAGAGAGACGTCCCTTGATGCTTTTCTCCGACTCAAAGTCTGGCTGGTCTGTTTTAAAGTTGATGGTGCCTCCAAAGGCATTGCCATAACGCAATGAATACGGGCCCTTTAAGATGGAGATTTGCGATAGCATATTAACCGGCATCTGGCTACTGGGAGGATCCATGCGATTCGGGCATGCTGCATTGGCACTTTGCACACCGTCCAACACAATATTCAGCCGGTCATATTTAAAACCACGTAACACAGGATCAAAGCCATAATTACCACTCTTACGGATGAGTGCAATTTCAGGCATTTGACCCAATAAGGCCGACGCATCGTGTGACATGCGGTTCTGATTGTTAAAAAGGATGGATAATGAATCCGTATTGGCTTGGTGCAGAGCTATTATACTTACCGGGTGTAGTTCGTACTCATGATTTTGCCATTGGAATTCTTTCTTTTTTATAAGGGATTCGACGTCAGTGGAACTAAGATGAATTATACCATAATTGACATGTGATATTATTAAGACTGAATTGGCGTCATATATCAATGTTATTATTCCCTCCTGGTCGCTGATTCCTTGTTGCTTGCCATACTGGTAGTTAGCGTTAACGATGGGAGTTTGCAGGTTTTTATCAAGCAATTGGATCGATTGACCGCTTGATTTGGTGAAACTCAAACACAACATTAACGCCACAAAAAATATGAATTTATTCATTTTCGATGTGTGTAATGATTAATACAAATGGCACAACTTAATCTGTTAGTATAACTAACAGATAGTGCACTTTTAATTTGAATAATATGAGGAAATCAAGATTGAGGAGGGTGAAAAATTTCCGCAATAAATGTTTGAAGTTGAAAGGTATTAACCGTGTAATAACTAATTGTTTTAGAACTGCATATGATCCTGCTGGTTTGTGTTGCGACAGTAAACAGGTCGATTAATATTTTACGTTTAGATTGATTAGGATTGGCTTTGTCCTGCTCATTTTGTTGTTCCATCTGTTTTTTTAGTTGACAACAACCCTGACAATTGTTGTTATCAACTTCCTTTTGCACACATAAATTCGTAGCTATGTATTGCTGGTTGAGCTTAAAAACCAACAAAATAAATGAATCACCTATCGACGCGGTTAAGCTCGCAAGTAGTAGTAATATGGTAAGGTGTTTTTTCAAAAAAAAAGGGTGTGCTTTGATTTTATAACAAAGGCACACCCGTTATGTTTTTAGTATCGTTTCTTTAAAAGTCGTCCTTGGCGTTTCCTAAGAATTTAAAGTTATAGGTAACTGTAAAAATAGGCTGACCAAATATGGACATTTTGTATCCCTGAATCTTGTCGCCTTCTGACCTGAAGAAAACGTTATAAGCATTTTGTCGACCCAGAACGTTGTATACAGCAAATGTCCATGAACTGTGATTGAGCTTTTTAGCAACCAGGTTACCATTCAATGTTGCTGCAACATCAAGGCGAATGTAGTCAGGCATGCGCATTGAGTTGCGGTTTGAATAATAGACCTTGTCGGCTCCTCCAAAATTATAGTAGGCAACAGGGGCGGTGAATGGTCGACCTGTGCTGTAGAAAAAGTTAGAAGAAATATTTAGACGCCTGTTGAATTTATAATTGGCAACGAATTTGAAGTCATGTGGCTTATCGTAGTTAGCAGGAAAATAATCGCCATTATTTACCTGTTCTTCATCAAAGTCACTCTCTATTTTGTGTTTAATTCGGGAATATGTATAGTTCATCCAACCGGTTAGTTTACCTCTTTTTTTCTGAACCATGAGTTCAATACCATAGGCTTTTCCGCTTCCATTAAGAACATCTGTTTCCAAATGCTCATTCATCACCAGCTGTGCACCGCCTTTGTAATCAATAATGTTATGTAGGCTTTTATAATAGGTTTCAACAGAAGCTTCAATGCTGTTGTTTCTTAGGTTTTTATAAAATCCAATGGAGTACTGGTCACCTCGCTGTGGTTTCAGGTATTTATCACTTAACTTCCATATATCGGTAGGAGCCATTGCTGCAGTGTTCGATATCATCTGAATGTACTGATACATTCGATTATATCCTAGTTTTATTGAGCTGTTGCCGCTTAAACGAATATTTGATGAAAAGCGTAATTCAGGACCAGAATAAAAGGAGATGCTGCCACTTCCATGTTCTGTTGTGTCGGTTATGTTTTCAATAGTGCGCGGTAAACCACTGGCGTAATTATATTGCGTTTTGGGTCCAAAATTACTGTACATCGAATACCTTAGGCCTGCAGAAATAGACATGAAGTGAGTAAGCTCAAATTCATCACTGATATAAACGGCGGCCTCCAGCGCTTGTTCTTTCTCAAGTTCCTTATAGGCAATAAGTGACTCTGTAGATGTTGGGCGTTGTTTACCAGGCATTAAGTCATACCATGTTGCTTGTAATCCAAAATCAATTTTGTGGTTTTTGCTTGATAAATATGAAAAGTCCGATTTAAAACTGTATTGGTTAAGCTGGTAGTCAATTTCATGCAAAAGACTTGAATCTGTTCTTGATTCAGTTGTATAGTCGTAATTGCTGACAACTCCTGAAAATGTAGAAAATAATTTAGGACTGAATATGTGTTTCCATTTTAGAGTAGAAGCTAAAGTATTATACTCAAACGCATCTTCTGTGTAATAATCAAAGTCGTCGTGACTATAATAACCTGTCAGGTAGATACTATTTTTATCATCAATATCCCATGAAAAGCTGCCTTGTAAATCATGAAAGTTCGCTGAGCTGTTTTTTAGTTTTGGATCATCGAGTAATTTTAGTACCCAGTCGGAGTAGGTTGTACGGCCGGCCAGAATAAATGAGCTTTTATCTTTTTTTATTGGGGACTCCAGTGTAAGTCGACCTGAAACCGGGCTTATACCACCATTTATCTTGGTTTCCTTTCTGTTTCCTTCTTTAACGGTCATGTCCATTACTGAGGAAACGCGTCCGCCATATTTAGCCGGGATACCACTTTTGTATAGGGTAATGTCTTTAATGATATCAGCATTAAAACCTGAGAAAAAGCCAAAGAAATGAGAAGTATTGATAATAGGTGCATCGTTCAGCAGAATTAAATTCTGGTCTGTACTACCACCCCTTACATTGAAACCGTTAGATGCTTCACCAACACTTTGAACCCCGGGAAGAAGAAGAGTTGTTTTGATAACATCAGCTTCACCCATGCCAAGGGGTAATTGTTTTAATGTTTTCATAGTAATCTTATCCATTCCCATGCGTAAGTTGCGAACAGGATCTTCTGTCTTTGCGGTAATGGTTACCTCTTTCAGGGAGGTCGGTTTACTCTTCATTTCAACATTCAGAGAACCATCGGAGTGAATGACTATGTTACGATAGGTGGTTTTCATTCCTACTGAACGATATTCCACTTTGTATTGACCCTTGGGAAGGGAAAATGAATAATGTCCATACAGGTTGGTCACTGTGCCGTTTTTCAAATCATCAATATATACAACAGTGCCAACGAGAGGCTCACCACTTTCAATATCTGTAATCTTTCCACTCAAGATAGCATTGTTTGAATAGAGGTTCTTTGCCTGGCTGCCGATTGTAAATACCAGGTATTCCTTGTTTATTTTTTCCTCTGTTAAGTCTTCTTTTTGAGGGGCTTCATAAATGATAGAGTCCAATGTTATGGACTTTTTGTCTCTTATGTAATTCGAAAAGGTTTGTGCATAGTCTTTTTTGACTTTATAGTCACTTGTGAAAATTACATTGGTATTATCAATAATGGTATATTCCAGTCCGCACTCATTAGCCAGCCATTGAATCACTTTATTGATAGGTTGCCCGGTGAAGTTAGGATTTAACTTTATATCCTTAATCCAGCTCTCTGCATAGAAAAACGTGTAATCTGATTTAGTTTCCAGTTGGGTGATTATTTCATCGAAGTCAAGTGAATCTTTTTGTAAAGTGATGTTTTGACCTGCTGCATTGAATACTGGTAGGAGCAGTAATAAAAAAATAAGGCGTTTCATAGGTTAGGCTTAGAGTGTGTCGATAAATTGAAGTAGTTGAGATAACTGGATATTACTCATTTTTTTATAGGATAGATTGATGGATTTAATCTTTTTCTTTAACTGTTTTTTATCATCCGGAAAGAGGCTTAATAACTTCTTCTTGCTTGTGACATTGAAGTACCGTCCGTTTTTAAGTAAATAACGATCGGTGTTGTATGAATAGGTTGGCAGAGCATTGTCAACGCCTCTTCTTGCAAAATGCCTGATCAGGAGTGAAGTTTGTTCAGAGTAATAAATTTGTTCGTAATAACCCGCTTTAATGCCGGGTTTAATAATGTTGTCTTTGAGGCTGATAAAGGTATAAGCTTGATTTTCAAATAGTATTGTGAATGAGTCTACTTCTGATTTAGCAAGTTGAATATAGGTATTTGAAAGTGTGTAGTGTTCGGGATTAACAACTAAAAGATCTTTATAGATATCGTACAGTAATTTCTTTTTAGGGTATTCATCACCATCAATATAGATTGTTCCTGTTCCTGGCTTTGAATGCAGATAAGGTGTTTCGTTCGTTGGGTAATGGTAGGGTTTATACTCGCGCCCATTGATATACTCGAGCTCGTTATAGAATTTATTATTGTATAACTGAACTAGGGAATCTTTATGAATGGAAGAGCTGGGAAGAGCTGGATGCTGGGCCTTAAGATCATGACAAAAAGTAAGAATACTTATAAGGAAAGTTACAAGTGGGATTAGGTTACGCATAAGGGTTTAGTTTTAAATGTGTAACAACAAAAATATAAAAAGCAAGCAATTGTTGACCTTTTAAACTTAAAAATCAATCATTTTATTGAGTAGGTGTTAAAAATTGAGTTTTTTTTTGCAGATTTGAATTTATTACCACACAACTTAATCCTATTATGAATAGAATATTTATACCAATTGTTTTTCTTGCTTTAAGTTTTTCTTCTTGTCTTGAAAAATATGAAGTCAATATTAAAGATTACGAAGATTTACTCGTCGTCGATGCTTTAATTACTGATGAAGTTAAAAATCATCGGGTATATCTTTCCCGATCTGTCCCGAATTTAGACGTTCAGCCTTCTGTTGAATCCGGAGCCCTTGTGATTATTACCGATGAAACGGGTAAGGAAGAAGTTCTTACAGAAATAGAACCTGGAGTCTATGAAACAGATAAGCTGCAATTCATTGCCAGGGTTGGAGGTACATATAGCCTTTCTGTCAGAACCTCCAATGGTACTACTTATCAATCAGAATCATGTACGTTATTACCTAAATCTAATATAGAAGATGTTCGTTACAAAGTAGGGAAAGAATGGAATTCAGATGAAACTGAAGAATATAATGGTCTTCACATCATGGTTGATGGAGGTTCGTATGAAGGAGGGTATGTTCGTTGGTTATATGATGAGGACTGGAAGTTTAAAACACCATATCCGATTATGTTGGATTATAATTACGAATTACAGGACTGGGAGCGTGTCAGGCCGGTAAATGAATTTTGCTATAAGAGCCATAGTTCTGATCAGGTAATAGTGCATTCGTTTGCAGGTCAGAGTAATTCCGAATTAAAGGATAAGCAAGTATGTTTTGTTCCGTCTGAAGAAACTGATAAGTTGACTGTTCGTTATAGTATTAATGTTAAGCAATTATCAATATCCAAACAGGAATATGAGTTTTGGAATAAATTGAAAATATCAACTGAAGATGTTGGTGATGTTTTTGGAGTTCAGCCTTTTTCTATTAGAGGAAATATAAAGAATATTAACGATGGAAAGGAGCCTGTTCTGGGATATTTTCAAACAGGCAGTGTTGCGTCAAAGAGAATTTTTATTGACAGAAATGAACTTGTTGATTTGGATTTGCCAATACGTAAATACAATGAAGGGTGTCGGGTTGATACTTTTATTGCTGACGGTTTATCGTATAGCTCTCCATTGGAGATTTATGAGACTTTGGTTATTACAGGTAGTTATAATCTTTATCAAGGGGTTGAAGCGGAAGGAAGTATGGCGATTATAGGACTGCTATTAGCTAAACCAAGATGTTCTGACTGCAGATTAACCGGAAATATTCAAAAACCAGATTTTTGGGTGGACTAACAATACCAATATGAAAAAAACCTATTTAACCCTTTGCTGTATCTTTCTTCTACAATCGCTTGTTTCTTCTCAAGAGAAACTTATTTTAACTACAGATCGCGATATTTATATTGGAGGTGAATCTATTTGGTTTACTGTCAATAATATATGTAATGAAACATTTCGGAATTCTGATCTTAGTAAGGTGACATATTTAGAAGTGCTGAACAGTGTAAACACACCAATTATACAGCAGAAATTATTTCTCTCAGAAGGATCGGTAACATCGATGGTCACTATTCCTGATTCTGTTTCTACCGGTAATTATCTGGTGCGATGTTATACCCGCTGGATGAGTAACTATTCACCTGATAATTATGAGGCAAAAGTCATATCAATCATTAATCCATTTGCAAATAATTCGTTACCACAGCAGTCGGTTGATGAAGGAATGGGTGACCAGGAAGCTGTTGTATACCCTAAGAAAAACATCTCAGGTATTGAAGGTTTAAAAGCCACTTATACCAATCGCCAAAAAGTTAAGGTTGACCTTGATGTTGAAAATTTGAATTGGAATAGTTTGACTGTTTCGGTGGTTAAAACATGTTTGTATAAGCCAGTAGATTTTTCTTCAGCAGGCTCTTCTTCAGTATTTGCTGTTGATGGTACAATGAAAGTGCCTGAATATAAAGGGGAGATTATAAAAGGAAGGGTAATTAACACAAATACCAATGAATTTCTGGTCAATGAGAAAATGATGTTATCTTTTCTAAGTGAGAACCCTGTTCTGGAGTTTTCAGAAACCAATGAGAAGGGAGAGTTTGTGTTTGAAGCAAATCGCTTTGGCAGACAGGAAATGGTTATTCAGCCCTATTCGCCAGATACTGCGTTATTAAACTATAAAATTGAATTAGAGGATAATTATTCGGGTCACTATTCAACGCGTGAAATGCCTGCTTTGGACCTTGATACTGTTAGGGTGAATGAGATAAACAAAGCCATTATCAATATGCAAATCAATACGATTTATGCCAGTCATATGCCTGAAATAGAGTTGGCTGATTCAATTGAGCAAATTCATTCATTTTATGGAGATGCTGAAAATACAATCCTGATAGATAAGTATATTGATTTACCTACCACAGAAGAGGTTGTGCGAGAAATCGTACCATACGTCAGTTTAAGAAAAAGTAAGGGGCAATATGATTTTAGGGTCTATGAAGAAAAATCACTGTATCCCAGAGATGGTGGTTCATTAACATTTGTCGATGGGGTTCCGGTACGTGATGCCAACCGTATCCTTGGTATAGACCCCAAGTATCTTGAAAAAATTGATGTTATTAACCTGAATTACTATATCAGAGATGAAAATCTGGGACGTTTGGTGTTGTTTTATACACGTGAGAATGATATGGGTAATATGGATTTTGATCAACGGATTTTCAGACAGGTACATGATGGTTTTTTAAATTCATATACATATGACAGCCCTGATTATTCAATGGATAAGTTAGAGAAATCAAGATTAGCTGATTACAGAAATGTTTTGTATTACTCAAGTTATAATCATTTGAATGACAAGAAAAAGGTAGGTATTGAGTTTTATACTGGCGATGATTCTTCTGATTATACTATGATAATTACCGGTGTTAATAAGAAGGGTGAAAAAGAAGTACTGACCAGGTCTTTTGCGGTTCAATAGCAATTAAAAATCTGATCTGACGTAAAATTTTGAATTCTTGCTACCTTTGTATCTTGTACAAAGATTTTTCCAATGAGAAGAGAATTTGATTTTTTAGTCATTGGCTCAGGCATTGCCGGATTGAGTTATGCGCTAAAAGTAGCTAAACATGGTTCTGTTGCCGTGGTTAGTAAAACAGAGCTTAAAGAGACCAATACTGCTTATGCACAAGGGGGTATTTCATCTGTAACTTATGAACCTGATTCTTTTGAAAAGCATATAAATGACACTTTAATAGCCGGCGATGGACTATGCGATATAGAGGCCGTTAAAAAAGTGGTAGAGGAGGCGCCTGAACAGATTAAGCAATTACTTGAATGGGGAACCAGCTTTGATAAAAACGAAGATGGTAAATTTGATTTGCATCGAGAAGGTGGTCATTCCGAGTACCGGATTTTACATCATAAAGATAATACGGGAGCTGAAATTCAAAGGGCTTTAATTGATGAAGTTAAAAATCATCCTTCCATTGCTGTGTTCGAAAATCATTTCGCTGTAGATATTATTACTCAACACCATTTAGGTAAGGTTACTGAACCCTGGATGCGTGATATTGAATGTTACGGAGCATATATACTCAATAAGGACAATGGGAAAATAGAAACTTTTCTGGCCAAAACGACCATGATGGCCACCGGCGGTATAGGTAGTGTGTACCAGACGACTACCAACCCCTTAATAGCTACCGGTGATGGTATTGCCATGGTGTTTAGAGCTAAAGGTATTATTGAGAATATGGAGTTTGTGCAATTCCACCCAACGGCATTGTATAATTTATCTGAGCGACCATCATTTTTAATAACAGAGGCCATGCGGGGGTATGGCGGAATTCTTCGCCGGCAGAATGGTGAAGAGTTTATGCTAAAATATGACAAACGAGATTGTTTGGCTCCACGTGATATTGTGGCCCGCGCCATTGATAATGAATTAAAAAACCGCGGGGAAGAGTTTGTTTATCTTGATGTTACTCATAAAGATGCTGAAGAAACAAAGCAACATTTTCCGAATATTTATAAAAAGTGCCTGTCTCTTGGGGTTGATATTACTAAAGATATGATTCCTGTAGTGCCGGCTGCCCATTATTTATGTGGTGGTATAAAAGTTGATTTGATGGCCAGGAGTTCTATTACTAATTTATATGCTGCCGGAGAATGTGCTTCGACTGGTTTACATGGTGCTAATCGTTTAGCAAGTAATTCGTTAATTGAAGCATTGGTATTTTCCAATGCTGCAGCCGAAGATGTGTTGGAGAAAATAGAAAGTATTGAATTTAATCATCGAATTCCTGACTGGAATGATGAAGGAACTTCTCATCCTGAGGAGATGATCTTAATCACTCAATCAAATAAAGAGGTTCAACAAATTATGAGTAAGTATGTTGGGATAGTTCGTTCTAAAATACGACTTAATCGAGCTTATGATCGTCTGGAAGTACTTTACAGGGAGACTGAAGCTCTGTATCAGGATTCTAAGGTGTCAGAAAAGATTTGCCATCTGCGTAATAAGATCAATGTTGGATACCTGATCATTAAAATGGCCCGAAAGCGCAAGGAAAGCAGAGGATTGCATTTTAATATTGATTTCCCGCATAAGCTGGAAAGCTAAATGCTTTTAGGCTTTACTTATTTAATAGATTTATTATTTTTACGGCTCAAACCAGATTGTCTAAGATTGAAAATCCTACAGATCAATAAAACAGATGCAGGCGGAGGTGCTGCTGTAGCAGCCAATCGTCTTAATCAGGCATTACGTCGTAACGGAGTGGACTCTAAATTGTTGGTTCAGGATTTGTTTCGCGATGAAGAAGGGGTTTACCCTGTTGGTTCAGGATTTGCCTATCGGCAAAAAGCTTTTGCCCGTTTTGCCTGGGAAAGGATAACTTTCTTACCCTATGAACGCAATGCTTCCGTTCGTTTTGCATTTTCACCTGCAAATACCGGTATTGATATTACAGATCACCCACTTGTTAAAGAAGCAGATATCATTCATTTGCATTGGATCAATCAAGGGTTTTTATCTATTGAGACTTTAGGTAAATTGCTTAAATGTGGGAAACCAATTGTATGGACTCAGCATGATATGTGGAGCTTTACCGGAGGATGCCATTATGCTGGCACCTGTCTTGAATTTCTGGAGTTTTGTTCATATTGCCCATTTCTGCGTAAATCAGGGAAAAAGGATCTCTCTGCCAGAATCTTTGCCCAAAAGCGAAAGATCTATAATGAATCACCTTTAAGTATAGTCACATGTAGTAAGTGGTTACGTACTCTTTCTCAGGAAAGTAAGTTGTTAAGGAGAAAGGATTTTTATAATATTCCAAATCCTATAGATACAGATTTCTATAAACCACGTGATAAGCAGGGTGCGCGTGAGCGTTTAGGTTTACCTAAGGATAAACGCCTCGTATTATTTGGTGCTGCCAATGTAAATGATCCGCGTAAAGGAATGCGCTATTTCATTGAAGCATTGAGCATTCTAGCTGAGAATTTTCCTGTTGTAAAAGATAATACCGAGTTGGTGGTGTTTGGTAAAATGAATGCTGAGACCGCTAAGTTATTCCCGTTTAAAACCAATTCATTTAAGTTTGTTTCTGATCCTGATGTACTTGTGGATCTGTATAGTGCCGCTGATAATTACGTTTTGCCTTCCTTACAGGATAATTTACCCAATACCGTTATGGAATCACTGGCCTGTGGAACGCCGGTTGTAGGTTTTAGTATAGGTGGGGTACCCGAGATGATCACACATAAGGTGTCCGGATATCTGGCGGAAGTAAAGAACTCCCTTAGTTTAGCAACCGGTATCTATGAAACCTTGTTTGTAAGTGACCTGGAGAAATTAAGTAAAAATGCCCGTCAAAAAGCAGTGGAAGATTACTCAGAAGAGGTGGTGGCAAAACAATATACGGCTGTATACGAATCATTGTTAAAGTAAATAATGATGAAAAATCCGCTTATATCCATCATAACAATAGTTTACAACGGAATTGATACCATACAGAAGACGATAGACAGTATTTCCTGTCAAACTTATTCAGATATAGAATACATCATTGTTGATGGTGCGTCTGATGATGGAACTGTTGATGTAATTAAATCCAACAAAGGCTCTGTTAATAAGTGGATAAGTGAACCAGATGAAGGTTTATATGATGCCATGAATAAAGGACTGAAGATGGCAGTAGGTGATTTCGTATGGTTTATCAATTCCGGGGATGAGATTTATGGATCATCAACTGTCAAAGAAATGGTTGATAGCTTCGGACAAAAAGTACCTGATGTCATATACGGAGATACTGTGATGATCGATACAGATGGTAATGAGATAGGAGAGAGACGACTTCAGCCCCCTTCAGAACTTCATTGGAGAGACTTCAGAAATGGCATGCTTGTGAGTCATCAATCGATATTGGTTTCAACAAAGATCGTAAAGAACTACAATGTTAAGTATCACTTTTCAGCCGATTTCGAATGGTGTTTACTGGCTTTGAAAGATGCCAGGTATATTCATAATTCAAATCTAACGCTTTCTCGCTTCTTAGACGGTGGTTTAACGAAGCAAAACATAGTTCCCGGACTTAGGGAGCGTTTTGATATTATGAGGCGTTATTTCGGCTTATTTCCGACTTTATTAAGGCATGTGCCAATCGGATTTCGTTTTTTATCTTACGTGCTTAAAAATAAGCGATTTTAGGCTTTGAGCTTGTTCTGTAAATCAATTAAGAGTCGTTCTGTTTCATCCCAGCCGATGCATTCATCTGTAATGGATACACCATAATCAAGACTTGAAATATCATCGGTAAGTTTTTGATTTCCATGATTTAAATTACTTTCTATCATGACACCCATTATGGAATCATTGCCACTCTTGATCTGGTCAACAATATTGTTTAAAACTACAGATTGATTTTCAGCCTTTTTACCACTATTGGCATGACTGCAATCTATCATTATTCGTGGTTCGAGATTTGCTTTTCTTAATTCAGCCTCATAATTAGCAATGTGTTCGGGCGAATAATTAGGCTCTTTTCCACCCCGTAATATAATGTGTGAATTGGGATTGCCCTTGGTTTTGACTACTGCGACTTTGCCTTCAGGGTTAATGCTGACAAAATTATGCGGTGCTGCCACTGATTCTCTCGCATTAATGGCTATATCAATGCTGCCTTTGGTGCCGTTTTTAAATCCTACGACCGATGACAAGCCGCTGGCCATGTTTCGATGGCTTTGTGATTCGGTTGTTCTAGCGCCAATAGCGGTCCAGGAGAACAGGTCCTGAATATACTGAGGTGTTACGATATCCAGAGCTTCACCGGCGGCAGGTAGTCCTAGTTCAGCCACGTGTAATAGCAGTTCTCTTGCCATTTTCAGACCTTCCTCAACTTTGCAGCTGTTGTCTAAATAGGGATCATTGATCAAACCCTGCCAGCCAACAGTTGTACGAGGTTTCTCAAAATAAACACGCATAACCAGGTAAAGTGAGTCGCTGACCCTGTCAGCTAACTTTTTAAGTCTCTGAGTGTATTCTTTAGCGGCATCAATATCATGAATAGAGCAAGGACCAACAACGACTAAAAGGCGATGGTCTTTTTTATGCAGAATCCGTTTAACTGTATTTTGTCCATCCAAAATGGTCTTGGTGATATCATCAGTTAACGGGTATTGGCGCTTTAATTCATCTGGTGTGATAATAGGCTCCTCGGCAATGATATTGAGGTTTTCAATCCTTAAGTCTGTCATAGTGAAATTTGATAATGCCTCAAAGGTAATAATTACCTGTGTTCGATTTAAATTTTCAAACAGCAGATTGGGCTAAAAGGTTGTAGCGATGCTTGATTTTCCCTCAAAAAGCAGAAATAAAAATGGACCCTTATCATAAGGGTCCATCTATTTATATCAGTTTTTTGGCAGTCAAAATGCTTACTCAACCACAGTTACCCAACCATGGGTGTCGGGCTCGTCGCCATACTGAATTGCGCGAAGTTTGTTGTATAGCTTTTCTGAAACCTCACCAGGTTTACCATCTTTGCTGAATACGAAAGAATTACCGCCTTCAATATCATCGATCTGACCAATTGGGCTGATTACAGCGGCCGTACCACATGCTCCTGCTTCTTCAAAAGTGTTTAATTCCTCGTAAGGAACCTGACGGCGCTCAACAGTCATCCCCATGTCTTCTGCCAGCTGGCAAAGGCTCATGTTAGTGATAGATGGCAGAATGGATTCAGATTTTGGAGTTACGTATGTGTTGTTTTTGATCCCAAAGAAATTAGCAGGTCCACATTCATCAATGTACTTTTTCTCCTTGCTATCAAGGAAAAGAACAGCTGAATAGCCTTTTGAATGGGCTTCATGACCGGCACGCAAGCTGGCTGCGTAGTTACCACCAACTTTGATATTACCTGTTCCAAGAGGAGCTGCACGATCGTACTTGCGAGAGATCATCATGTTGGTTGGCTTAAATCCTTCTTTGAAATAAGGGCCAACAGGCATTACAAACACCATGAACAAATATTCGTCGGTAGGAGCTACGCCAATTTTAGGACCTGTTCCAACCAATAATGGTCGAATGTACAACGAAGCACCAGACTCATAAGGAGGAACAAATCGCTTGTTAAGCTCTACTGCTTTTAAAACAGCATTAACAAAGATGTCTTCAGGAATTTCAGCCATCATGGTTCCAACGGCAGAATTGTACATACGCTTGGCATTTTCCTCAATGCGGAACAGGCGGGTTTTTCCATCTTTACCTTTAAAAGCTTTTAATCCTTCAAAAGCTTCCTGGCCATAGTGTAAACCGGTAGCAGCCATGTGAATGCTTACCTGATCAGATGAATGAACTTCAAGTTCACCCCATTTGCCATCGCGGAAGTAGCATCTAACATTGTAATCTGTCTTCATGTAGCTGAAAGACAAGTCGCTCCAATTGATATCGTTCATTTCTTTATGATTTAGTACTAGTGTAATTTTTCTTTATATGGTTGTAAAGGTACAATAATCAACTTATAATTTAAATGACAAAAGGCATCTCTTAACGATGTTTTAATAGGGGTTATCTGATAAACAATAAGATAGCAGATAACAATGTGATAGTATATATAAAATACCGGTATGGTTTTTCCGGGATGTAGCTAACGATCTTTTTACCGATAAACGTACCGCATATCAGCAATGGAAACATGACCAGGTTGAGGTGGAACGTTTGCCAGTTAATGGTTTCCCAGCTAACAATGTGAAAGGGTACCTTAAATGAGTTGAGGAATAAGTAAAACCAGGCTCCCGTTCCAATGTAAGCTGCTTTTGGTAAACGCATTGATAGTAGATATAAATTGAAAATAGGTCCGGCAGCATTGCCTATCATCGTTGCAAATCCACCAGCTAATCCCAGGTTGTTACCAAAAACTCTGGATTTGGAAATGTCGAATTTGCCTTTTAATTCATTGTAAACGAGTAGTCCAACGCAAATTAAAATAGCCGCCCCCATGGTGTATTTAAACTGCTCATCATTGATTCTGTTACCAATAAAAACAGCAAATAAAATGCCTGCTACAGCCGGGGGGATAAGCTTTAAAATAAGTTGGATATTGGCACTTTTGTAAAAAAAACGAAGCGCCATTAAATCGCCCATAAGCAAACATGGTAATACAATGCCTGCTGATGCTTTACCTCCATATAAATGAGCGAAAAGAGGTATGACAAACATTGATATGCCTTTAAGGCCACTTTTGGATACGCCAATAAAAAAGGCTGAAAGAAGAGTAATGCCCCAGGTCGCCCAGTCACTTTGTAAAGGATTAATGAATTCAGGTATTGACATTAAATAATCGCTTAAAATTACGGTTAATAATCAGCAGTAAATCATTAATATCAATATTAGTGATTTCTGATGCTTTTTCGTAAACTGATTGGATTTTTAACTGAGGATTGTCATCTGTTTCCAAAAATAAGCGATTATTCGGAATAAATGGTAATATCGTGCTCGCTTTTGAACCTGGGTTGAAAAGTGATTGACCAAATGAAAAATGGAAATCATATTTTAGTGCTTGTTCCATGGTCTCTTTAGAGGCATTAAAACCATGAAATATCCATGCTTGCGAGGGTTGAACGTCTTTGCGTAGCTTGATGATTTCAGTATAAGCTTTTACACAATGGATGATCAATGGTAAGCCTTGTTCTTCTGATAAGTCAATTTGAGCTAAAAAGACTTCTTGCTGAATTGAAAGTTTCGGGCCTCTGAGTTTGTCTAATCCGCACTCGCCAATAGCGATTGTGTTTTTGTCTCTTGTTAGTTCCTTTATTTTTTCAAGTTGTGCTTTATAAGAATCATCAATATGCCAGGGGTGGATGCCTGCAGATACAAGATGCGAAGGGTTAAAGTGTTCTTGTATTCCTGAAGCATCAATATTTTCAATTGAGATACAATGGTCATTTTCTCTGTAGTTATGAGTGTGCAGATTGATGTACATATGATCCGATTCAATTTTTTTAAAACCCTATTGTTTATACAATTTAAGAATTACAATTTTATAAAAAACTAACTTGATATGATGAAAATATATTACTTACTGTTGTTTTTAGCCTTAGTTCATTGGTCAAAGGCACAGGAATTTACAAACGAAAAGTTTGTACTTGCTCAGCAAATGAGCAACAAAGGTTTTGAAAAGCTTATGAAGGGTGATTCGCGAGGGGCTGAAATACTTTTTCTAAATGCCTTAAAACTGGACCCTCGGGTGCGTGAAGCATACATGAATTTAAATAGCATTTATAAAGAGCACAATATGGAGGCTGCTATTAAAATAATGGAAACTGCCAGTTCGGTATTTAGTGATGATGATGAGGTTTGGTATTGCCTGGCCAATGGCTATTATCAGCAAAATCATTTTGAAAAAGCTATTGAGGCCTACTCCAATGCTATAGAATTGAGCAAAGTCAATGGGGAAGATTTTGGTTTGGTCTGGAGTTATTATTTTAACAAGGCTAATTCCCTTGCAAAGCTAAACAGAAACAAAGATAGCATAGAGTTTTACTCCAAAGCTATTGAGTTCAATCCTAAAAACCCCAATATTTATTTTAACCGGGGAATGAACTACTTAATGATTAAGCAAAAAGAACTGGCCAGAAAAGATTAGCTAAAAGCAGGTGAGCTTGGCATGGAAGGGATGGAACAATACATTGATGAGTATATCAAATAAGAGATTTGTGAAATGGAGATAGCCTGAACGGTCAGGAAATGGATTTAATTGTGAATGATAATGACCCTCAGAATGTCCTGGGCCGAAATCCTGTCAAATGCAATTGATTTATGATATCATTTCTGTTAACTAGCAAAGCATCCATGCTATTTCTCTTTTACATGGATGCTTTTGGTAAAGCTATATGTGTACCTTGAATAATTGTAGCTTTAAAGAAACTATAGTATCAATATACATTAAATCTTGATGTTGAATCACACTTTACTGCCAATGAATTAACAGACTGTAAGATTACTTTGGAGCTGTTATTGGCAATGAGGTCAACACTTTTAATGTCTTTATTGACTGTTACTTTAGAATTATCTACATCCATTATTAGGTGCTGGATATTGGTGGCCGAGATAACACTGTTTGCCCTTGTACCTGACTTAAGTTGGATGTTATTTATTGAACTCTTTTGGTTTATAAAAACATGTCCTTCGTCTTGGTTGCTGATGTTAAGACTGTCTTGCATTAAGTCAATGCTAAGTGTTCCACCGTTGTTAATGATTTCTGTGATATTGAATGATTCAACAGTGTATTCACTGACGTAATGATCCAATTTTAATGGTTTTAAAATAAGTGTGTCAGCACTGATCTCATATACACTAATGTCGATGGAGTCTTTATGGTATGCATACTTTAAGTTACGGTTGTTGCCGGTTTCTATGCTGACTTTGGCTCCATCAAGAACTTTTACAACCCTAAAGTCGGGCAAGTCTTCTGTTATTGTTTCCAATTGTTCGGAGTGTCCTTTGTACTTTTTGCCATCTACAGTAATCAAAAAAGAGAGCAGACTAAGGCAGAAAACCGAAAGAAAAACTATTAAAATAAGCTTACTTGTTTTCATGTTCGTTCTGGTTTATCTGGTTGAATAAAGGCTCTAACTCATTCTTTGTAATGCGCAATAATTTAACTTGTTGTATAAAGGCAGGAAGTATGTCTTTTGCAAATTCCTCCTTACGAATATCCCTGATGGTTTCAGGGGCAGTTTCGGTAACGAAGTAGCCGATGCCTCTTCTGTTCTCTACTATATTGCTATGTTGTAATTCTAGAAATGTTCTCATAATGGTATTTTGGTTAACGCCAAGTTGTGACGCCAGTTGTCTGACTGATTGTACTTTATCTCCGGGCGCAAAATCTCCTGATAAAATGCGCTCACATATGTTGTCAGCTATCTGTTGAAAGATGCCTTTATTGTTTTTGAATTCCATCATGCTATCTCTTTTTCTTTCACTCTAAAAAAGGCGTAGGCCCAAGTGGTGGTTAAACCAATTATTTCAAGCGCGACCAGATAATATCCGGTAGAATCTTTATTCTCAAAAGTTGCGACCCATGGCATTCTGCCACTATCATACACTTCGACCCACTCAATAATGATGTAGAAATAGAAGATAACAAATGCTATGGTGGCACCTATAATTACTAAGGTTTTGATCAGAGGTTGTTTTTTAAATACGGTTGCCCCGGCAAACAATAGTGATTGTGCTATTAAAGCCATTAAGATCATTGCTGTTAAAATAATACTGAATTGCTCTGTGTTTACTTCTTCAAATATGGCACTCAATCGAAATGACTCAATATAATAGTCTGGATTAAACCATAGAGAAAGTTCAGTTGCAATATGAGAACTGATGTAGAAGATTACAGGAAGAATAATCCATGGCAATACTATCCTGACCATAATATTGAAAATAAACTTTTCAGTTGTGGAGCAGGGAATAAGCAAGTAATCAAATGTTTTTTCTTTACTCCTGAAAGCAGGGAAAGCATAGGCTGCAAAGGGCAAGGCTATTGCACCATTCAGCATAATGAAGAATGGTAGCCATTCGATTGCTTCGATGTTGTACTTGTTGAAAGTAAAAGTCAATAAAATCAGCGTATAGCCAATTAATATCGAAAGCAACGCTAATGCAGAATTCTTACCTGAAATCTGGTACTGTTGTTTGATCAGCCTGTTAAATCTATTAATGTTGAACGTATTATTCATGGTTGAAGTCTTTCTTAGTTAATGGTAACACCGTTGTTTATGGCATTAAATAAAAGCTCAATATCTACTTCTGAAGTAGTGCCATTGGCTGGAGTAATAACATTGTATCCCATTGGATTGAGTTCGCTGTAAAGTACCTCCTCTGGCAGATGTCTTACAATTTTAAAGTCATATTTCTCTGACAGCTTAATGATCGTTTCATTAAAGATTATTTTGCCATGATCAACCAATAAAATCTTGTCTATTAGTGTTTCTACATCTTTTACCTGATGTGTTGATATGATAATGGTCTGGTCATCTTCCATAGCACCGGCCACCATTTGTCTGAAAATGGCTTTAGAAGGAATATCCAGGCCGTTTGTTGGTTCATCCAAAACAATCAGCTGGCATTTGGAGGCAAGGGCAAACGCAATTCTGAATTTTTTCTTTTGACCATGGCTCATCTTTGAGACCACTTTATTCTCATCCAGTTCAAACTGTCTGATCAGATCGTTGAACAAGGCTCTGTCAAACCGTGGATAAAAAGGAGCGTTGCCTTCAACGTATTTACGAATTTTTACTGAAGGCATGATAAATTCCTCGGGGACAAAGTAAAGTTGTTCGAGAAAGCCGGGTGAGCGCATAACAGGATTTTGTCCGTTAATATCTATATCACCCGCTTTAGGTGTAAGTAGTCCGCTTATAAGTTGTAAAAGGGTGGTTTTTCCAGCACCATTCTTACCCAGCAAACCAATAATCTGGCCTGCTTCTTCATTAAGCGATAGCTCATTGAAGAGTGAGGCTTGTTTTTTATAAGCAAAACTTAGGTTGTTGATTTTAATCATTTGGAATTGTTTTACTGTTATAGTGAAATAGTACACTACAAATGTAAGGGGTATTTTTAGAATTCCAAATTATTTATGCAATTTCTTATTGAATGAATATTAGATGCTTAATAAATTAGCGTTTTTATAGCGGGAAAAATTTGAACTTGCTTTGACTGCAATTGGCATTTTGCTATTTTACACTTTTATTAAACAAATCTACCTAAATGAAACGTCGACATTTTCTTCAAAGCTCGATCCTGGCAGGACTTGGACTTAGTATCACTGCATGTCAGAAATCAGAAACAAAAAAAGTTTCCGAACAAGTTGCTAATGATGATTTTATCCTTTCTGAAGCTACCGTCTCTGATTTACAAAATAAAATGAAATCAGGGGAGCTTTCTTCAAGAAGGATCGTAGAGCTTTATTTGCAACGTATAGAACAGGTCGATCAATCAGGTGCCGGACTGAATTCTGTTATCGAGCTGAATAAGGATGCTTTGACAATTGCAGATAAACTGGACGAAGAACGGGGTAATGGTAGGCTTAGAGGGCCACTACATGGAATTCCGGTTATTATTAAGGAGAATATTGATACGGCCGATAATATGGTCACATCAGCAGGCTCCATGGCATTGGCAAAACATATTGCAAAAGATGATGCTTTTATCATCAAAAAACTGCGCGAAGCAGGCGCTGTCTTACTTGGAAAAGCCAACCTCAGTGAGTGGGCTAATTTTCGTTCAACCAACTCCAGTAGTGGATGGAGCAGCAGGGGTGGTCAAACCAGGAATCCGTACGTTCTGGATCGCACGCCATGTGGTTCTTCATCCGGATCAGCAGTGTCGGTTTCTGCAAATCTGGCTCCTTTGGCAATAGGAACTGAAACAGATGGCTCTATCGTGTGTCCGTCTGGTATTAATGGGGTAGTTGGCATTAAGCCAACGGTAGGATTATTGTCACGTACAGGTATTATTCCTATTTCTGAAAGTCAGGATACGGCCGGGCCAATGGCCAGAACAGTTACTGATGCTGCCTTGTTGCTGGCAGCCTTGGCCGGTGTCGATGAAAAGGATGATAAAACAATGCTTCAGCCAGATCAGCCAGCCGTTTATCTCAATTTTGATGACACGGTGCTGGAAGGTGCCCGAATTGGTTATTTGAGTGAAAGTTCTGCTTTCGATAGTAGGGTTTCAGGTATTATTGATGAGGTTGTTGGTGTGTTATCAGATAAGGGTGCCGAAGTGATAGAAGTGAAAGCTTCAGATGAAATAAAACAACTGGGAAGGTACGAATGGACCGTATTGATTTGTGAATTTAAAGATGGGATAGAGAAATATCTTCAATCACATCCCGAATGCGGGTATTCATCTCTGCAGGAATTGATCCAATTTAATAATGATAATGCGGATGGTGTCATGCCTTGGTTTGAGCAGGAGATATTTGAAGCAGCTAATGAAACAAAAGGCTTAAGTGACGAAAATTACAAAGAAGCTAAAGAGAAGTGTTTGGAGCTATCACGTAATCTGGGAATTGATTCATTAATGGATGAATATAAGTTGGATGCATTAATGGCTCCTACAAATGGACCCGCATGGGCTATTGATTATGTAAATGGGGATAATTTCGGAGGAGGAAGCTCACAATTGGCGGCTGTTTCGGGTTATCCAAGTATCACCGTGCCGGCAGGAAATATTAAAGGTTTACCTATAGGTGTTTCTTTCTTTGGTAAACCATGGACGGAAAGTCGTTTAATACAAATAGCGCACCTGTATGAGAAAGTGAGTCAGAAACGTATTAAGCCTGCTTTTATTAAAAGCCTCATAAGTTGATGAGGATTGTCATTATGGTCATTGGGTTTATGTAAATGATGTATTATGAAGCGCTTGTTTGCTCTCTTGGTCTGTGTTGTATTGCTTAGCTGTGCTTTTGCTCAAACTAACCTGAATGAGGAATTGGTAAAGGCGCAGCAATTGACAAATGTGGGTTGTGAAAAGTTAAATGCAGGTGACTGTGATGGAGCCGAGAAGTGTTTTCTTGAAGCCATACGGATTGATGCAAGGGTCAGAGAGGCCTATATTCATTTAAATTCGATTTATAAAGAAAAAAGGGTAGAAGAAGCTGTTAAAATATTGGAATCAGCAGCGAAAGTATTTTATGATGACGATGAAATATGGTACTACCTTGCCAATCGTTATTATCAAGTGGAGCTCTTTAATAAAGCTATTCCTGCATACAAAGAAGCCATCAAATACAGTGAAATCAACGGTCGTGACTTTGGCCTGGTTTGGAGTTACTATTTCAACCTGGCCAATTCATTAGCCAGATCAGGTAAATGCAGAGAAAGTATTGTTTTTTACTCAAAGGCTGTTGAGCTTAAACCTGAAAATGCGAATATCTATTTTAACCGTGGTATGAACTACCTGATGTTGAAATTAAAAGACTCCGCCAGGTTAGACTGGATGAAATGTAAAGAACTGGGAATGGAGGGAGTGGATGAATATATAAAGGAGTACTTAAAATAATTGTAATCAGTAACTACGTGATGCTTATTTGAAATATATGATGAACAAGCGCTTTTCGGTTTTAAAAAGGATTATTAGCTTTAAATATGCCTTTAATGGCCTTAAGGTACTGTTACTGGAGGAGCATAATGCCAGAGTTCATTTAGTCGCCGCTATACTGGTGATCGTAGCAGGTTTTTATTTTCACCTTTCTAAGGTTGAATGGATGCTTGTTATTTTCGCAATTGGCTTTGTATTTGCCATGGAACTTCTTAATTCGGCAATCGAAAACCTTGCAGATATCATTACCCTGGATAAGGATGAAAGGATAAAGAAAACAAAAGATCTGGCGGCCGGTGGTGTATTGTTTGCCGCTCTAACAGCTTTGATAATTGGTCTGATCATCTTTATTCCAAAGATAATTGCAGTATTTACTTAATTGATAGTAGTTAATATGGATTTTGTTGGTTTGCTGTTAATGGCACTGTGCTTGTTGCCGGCCTGGTTTGGAAGAAGGCGTATTCAGTTTTTATTTTGTCCTTCTGATGTAATTGGTTTTAATAAAAAGAATCAATATTTCGGATTGTATAGCTTGTTGCCGTCGTTAATAGCAGCAGCTTTTCTAATTGCATATTTAAGAGAGTTGTTTCTTAGGGTGGAAATACTGAAAGAGTTCGAAAGCTTCGCTATTTTAATTGGAGGTATGGTTTTTATCGCTTTTCTGTATTACTCAGGTATAATGGCCGATTTTATAGTATATTATTCAAATGATAGATATAAAAAGTGGAGGGATACCAATAAAAAAGGGAGATGACCGTTACCAATCATCTCCCAAGGGTTGCTAACCCGATAATTCAAAAATTACCGGTTATATCATTAGTCTTGTTTAGAAGCACGTTTACGTTCGTGCTCTAAAAGTAATATTTTTCTCAGACGAATCGCACTTGGTGTTACTTCAACATACTCATCGCCCTGAATATATTCTAATGCTTCTTCTAAACTAAACACGATCGGGGGTGCTAATTTAACCTTATCATCAGCGCCAGACGATCTCATATTAGTTAACTTCTTAGTCTTTGTAATGTTCAATGTTAAATCGCCTTCACGGTTGTTTTCTCCAACAACCTGCCCCATGTAAACATCTTCCTGTGGTGCAACAAAGAACTTACCACGATCTTGCAGTTTATCTAAAGCATAGGCAATGGCTGTACCTGATTCAAGAACGATCAATGAGCCATTTACACGCTTCTCAATCTGTCCTTTCCAAGGCTGGAACTCAATGAAACGGTGGGCCATAATTGCTTCACCCTGTGTGGCTGTCAATAAATTACTACGTAATCCGATAATACCGCGCGATGGAATCTTGAATTCCAGGTGCACGCGTTCACCTTTTTTCTCCATTGAAGCCAGTTCACCTTTACGCTGAGTGACCATTTCAATGGCTTTTCCAGAATGCTCTTCCGGCAAATCGATGGTTAAGTCCTCAACAGGCTCCAGTTTCTCACCAAATTCCTCTTTAATAATCACACGTGGCTGACCAACCTGAAGCTCATAACCCTCACGACGCATGGTTTCAATCAATACTGACAAGTGAAGAACTCCCCGTCCGTATACATTCCATGAATCTGCTGAGTCGGTCTCTTCAACACGCAAAGCAAGGTTCTTCTCCAGCTCTTTATCCAAACGCTCTTTAATGTGACGTGATGTTACAAATTTACCCTCTTTACCAAAGAATGGTGAGTTGTTGATGGTAAACAGCATGCTCATGGTTGGTTCGTCAATTGCAATTGGCTCCAAAGGTTCCGGATTTTCAAAATCTGCAATCGTATCCCCAATATCAAAACCTTCGACACCTACTAAAGCACATAGCTCACCACATGATACTTTGTCAACTTTTGTTCTTCCTAAACCGTCAAAAACGTTTAATTCTTTTATGCGGGTGCGTGTTATGCTGCCGTCTCGCTTTACAAGGCTAACATCCTGATTTACCTCCAAATCACCTCTGTGTAATCGACCAATGGCAATTCGGCCAAGGTATTTACTGTGGTCTAAGGATGTGATTTGTAATTGAGGCGTACCTTTATTGTATTCGGGTGCAGGTATATGCTCCAGGATAGCGTCAAAAACAGCTTCTATATTATCTGTTTTCTTTTTCCAGTCGGTGCTCATCCAATTTTCTTTAGCCGAACCATATACCGATGGGAAATCCAGCTGATCTTCTGTGGCATCCAGAGAGAACATGAGGTCAAAAACATCTTCATGCACTTCTTCCGGGCGACAGTTTGGTTTATCAACTTTATTGATGACCACAATTGGCTTTAAGCCCAGTGAGATTGCTTTTTGAAGCACAAACCGAGTTTGTGGCATAGGTCCTTCAAAAGCATCCACCAATAGCAATACACCATCAGCCATGTTTAATACACGTTCAACTTCTCCACCAAAGTCGGAGTGACCCGGAGTGTCGATAATGTTAATTTTTACCCCTTTCCACATTACGGACACATTCTTTGACAAGATTGTGATACCACGCTCACGTTCAAGGTCGTTATTGTCCATAATGAGTTCACCAACTTCCTGGTGTTCCTTAAAAAGCTTTCCGGCCATTAACATCTTGTCAACCAGTGTTGTTTTACCGTGGTCAACGTGCGCGATGATGGCTACGTTTCTAATCTCTTGCATAGCTAAAATCCAAATGAGCCGCAAAGGTACTGCTATTTTTTGGTTTACAGCATTATGCAGGTATTAAAAAAGATAAATAAGCTTCAAAGCGAAACTGAACCATTGCAATATCAACCACTCAAAGCTCAACATATACAAGGCAGCGAATTTAAATTTACCGTGTTTATCTCATGTCCTTTGCTAAATATGCATAACCCTGGCATACCGTATGGTTTCATAGCTCTTTTGCTATATTTGCGCTTCAGGCTAATATTATCCCGATCAGAATGTCATGAAGAATAGTTTTTTAATTGCAGCACCATCCAGTAATTCAGGTAAAACAATAGTTACACTGGGTTTGATCAAAGCTTTACGCGATAAGGGCTTAAAGATACAAGCTTTTAAATGTGGGCCTGATTACATTGATCCGATGCATCATGCCCAGGTTGCCGGATGTCCATCATATAATCTTGATTTATGGATGTCAAATGAAGAACATGTGAATGATGTTTTTCATGCTAATATGCAAAATGCCGATGTTGGTGTAGTTGAGGGAGTAATGGGCTTATTTGATGGGGCCAAACGTGATAAGGGCAGCTCAGCAGAAATAGCACAAGTGTTGGATATACCGGTTATACTGGTTGTTAATGCTGCCGCAACCGCCTATTCGGTTGCGCCCTTATTGTATGGGTTTAAGAATTTTAACGCCAAACTCAAGGTTAAAGGGGTGATCTTCAATCGGGTTTCAGGAGAATCGCATTATCATTTTTTAAAGGAAGCTGCCGAAGATGCGGGTGTTGTACCCTTGGGATATGTGCCAAAAGATGAACGATTAAGCCTGGAGTCACGTCACCTGGGATTGTCACTTACAAATAATAAGGGTATGATGGAGGCGGTTGTCGCCTCGGCAGAACTGATAAACAGGTATGTAGATATGGATCAGCTACTTTCCATCTCACCAACAGAAATTAAAACCCTGCCCGCCAAAGAAAATGTAGCAAGATCATCTTCCTTAAAGTTCGCCATTGCGCGCGATGAAGCCTTTAATTTCATGTATCCGGCCAATGTTGATGTCTTAAAGCAATTGGGTGAAGTGATTCATTTTAGTCCCTTGTATGATGCCGATATACCGGATTGTGATGTAATCTGGTTTCCCGGTGGATATCCTGAATTATATGCCGAACAATTAGCCGCAAATACAAAAATGCTTAATGCTATAAGACTATTTGAAAGGCGTGGGGGAAAATTGATTGCCGAATGCGGTGGTATGATGTACCTCGGACGATCAGTCGAACTGAAAGACGGATCTGTATACCAGATGCTGGGGCTGTTTGATTATGAAACTTCTTTGAAGAATATGAAGCTTAAATTAGGTTATCGCTCCCTTGAGATAGAAGGCAATGTGTTTATGGGGCATGAGTTTCATTATTCTGCAATAACAAAGGATTGTTATGAAAAAGATGAGGCAATAAGCAAATCAGCACGAGGAAACAAGGTAGATATGCCCGTGTATAGAACTAATAATTGCTGGTCATCCTATTTTCATATCTACCTTGGTCAAAAGGAAAAAATGCAATCGTTTATACAACTGCTTAAGCTAAAAACGAAGTAACAGGTACTCCTAATTATCAGGAAGCATAGGCAACAGAAGTTCTTCCTGTATAAGTTGTTGTATATTATCTCCTTTTAAAATACTGGTGGAATAATTGTCCTCCAGGTTAAAGCCAGTCCATTTTTGCAATTTATTAATGGCGTAACTTTTAGTCGATAATGAATACAGATCAATCTGATGATCTCTACCCTGCGCAGTTAAAGTCAGGGCGTCGCCCACGAGTGTTCGAAAAGATTCAAACATTCACATATATAGTGTTTTGCAAGCTGTAAATCAGCTCTCCTCCTGGCAAGGAGGAGTACCTCGACGAAGGAGAGGGGAGGTGGTTTTAAGTCTTT